>RGZZ01000071.1 GCA_010028905.1 Pseudomonadota bacterium
TGCCGGGCATCAGGCTCCAGGCCGCGCTTGGAGGCGCGTTCTCTGCGTCATCGTCACGGCTCCCCCGCGCGCCCACGAACGTGGCAAGGGGGGCGGCCAGGGCGCCGAGTCCCAGCATGAGGGCCGCGCCACGGCCCCCCGTTCCTGGGGGCAGCCGAAGTCCGACGATCCCGCAGATCGCGGCCATGGCAAGCCCTCCTGCCAGGGCGGCCAGCGCGGCGCCCAGTGCCGCGGGGTGTCGTGGGCGCCCCCCCAGCAGCGCCGGCAGCGATGTCATCAACGACAGCGCGGCAACGCCCACCGAGAGCATGAGTGCCGTGTGCTTGATCTGTTGCGGGTCCAAGAGAGTCCTCCACCGATGGTGTGTGCTCGCGCTTCGAGAGATCCGTCGCCCATTCCCCTCTGTGCCACGAGAGGGCGGTCCCTGCGACGCACGTTGAAGCGCAGATCTGCACCCGGTATAATTGCCCTGATGATCGAGAACCATCTCGCGATGGACGCCCGCGCCGTGTTCGAAGCAGGCCTCGCAGCGGTGAACGCCGAGCACGCGGTCTCGCAGCATCTGCGGGCCACGGAGGATGTCGTGCCCTCGCCTCGGAAGGGCGTGCGCGTCCTTGCTCTGGGGAAGGCGGCCAGCGCCATGACGCGAGGTGCGGCGTCCGTGCTCGGGCCGGGCCTGCAAGGAGGGCTCTGTGTCTCGGTGGAGGGCGCGCCGCCTCCGCCACCTGGGGTCGCGCTCGTGACGGCGGCCCATCCCCTTCCCGATCTTCGTTCTCTCGATGCGGCAGCGCGCGCGCGTGCCGTGGTGAGGAGCTGCCTGCCTGGGGATGAGCTCCTCGTGCTGCTCAGCGGAGGCACGTCTTCGCTGATGGAGATGCCCGCGCCGGGGCTCACCCTCGACGACCTCATGGAGATGCACGGCCTGCTGCTGCGCAGCGGGGCGCCCATCGGTGAGATGAATGCCGTGCGGGCCGCGCTGTCGCGGGTCAAGGGGGGCAGGCTGCTTCTCGAGCTGCCGGCGGGCGTGGCGTGTCGGGTGCTCGTCGTGTCAGATGTGCCCGGCAATGCTCTCGAGGTCGTAGGGTCCGGGCCTTTCCATCCGACGCCCGCACCCGCGTCTCGGGCTATCGACGTGCTGCGCGGCATCGGGCTGCTCGATGACGCGCCGCGGGCCGTTGTAGAGGCGCTGTCGGCGCGACGCGCGGAGGACGCAGCCTACATCGAAGCGCTGCGCGGGCGTGCCCGAGACGTCTCGCACGTCGTGGTCGCCGATTGCTCGGTCATGGCGCAGGCCGCGGCGACGCGTGCGCGGGCGCTGGGGTATGACGCCACGCTTCTGAGCAGTCGGGTCGATGGCGAGGCGCGCGACGTGGGGGCGCTGCTGGCGCGTCTTGCACGTGAGGTGCGCAGAGAGGTCGAAGCGTCGGCGACGCGGCGGCGGTGCATCGTCGCCAGCGGAGAGAGCACGGTGAGGGTCTCGGGCGACGGCCGCGGTGGGCGCTGTCAGGAGGCCGCCCTGGCCTTTGCGACACGCGCGGAGGGGACGTCTGGAGCGCTGCTGCTCTGCGCGGCAAGCGATGGCATCGACGGCCCCACGCCAGCGGCCGGGGCGCTGGCCGATGGGAGAACGGCAACGCGCGCCCGGACACTGGGTCTGGACGCGCGCGAGATGCTCTTGCGACACGACGCCTATGATTTCTTCGAGCCACTGGGTGACCTCGTCGTGACTGGCCCGACACAGACCAACACGAACGAGCTCTACGTGCTGCTCGTCGAGGGAGGCGACGCTACTTCTTGAAGTGGTCGGCGTTGATCTGGGTGAAGGAGGCCCACTTCTCGGGCAGGTCTTCCTCCGCGAAGATGGCCTCCACGGGGCACTCCGAGACGCACGCGCCACAGTCGATGCACTCATCGGGATCGATGTAGAGCTGCGTGGCTTCGGCGAAGCCCGGCTCGTCTTTCATGGGGTGGATGCACTCCACCGGGCACACCTCGACGCATGCCGTGTCCTTGGTGCCGATGCAGGGCTCTGCAATGATATGGGTCATCTCCGGAGGGTCCTCCTGTGTGTGGTTCGGGCGTGACGCTCGCGAGGGGGCGGGGCGCCACGCCGTGGAAGGGGTTCGCGGCACTTCGCGCTCATGCGGAGATTCCCCTCCACGAGGGCTCTCGAAGAGGGGGTTCCTTCAAGACAACGCGACAGGCAGCGGCGCAGGACGACCTTCACGTGTGGAAGAATCGCCCTGCCCCAAGTCCCTCGTACCCCGTTCGAGGGGGCTGGAGCGCGATCGTACGAATCCCGTCGCGCGCACGAACCGTCGACTTTCGGAAGGAGTCCCCTTGACGCAGAGCATTCCCCCCCAAGACCATCTCACGGCGCTGCGCCAGGTCGCGGCGCAGCTCAGCACGCGCGAGGCCCAGGGAGACGCGCTCACCTACCGCGTTCCCGCCGCCTGGGCGCCCGTCGGGCGTGAGCCCCAGGGCGAGGCCCCCCGAGCCGTGAATCCCCATCGCTTCCTGCGCGAGCACATCGAAGCCATTCTCAGCGCGGCCAGTGCGCCGCCGTCGCGCGACGCAGCGCGGGCCGCGGGTGACTGGGTGCGCGACGCGGTCATCTACAACGTCTTCGTGCGACTGGCCAGTGCCTACGATCACGATGGCGACGGCTGTCTCGGTACCCCTTCGGCGCCGGACACCACGGGCCGTACCTGCAACGCGCAGGGGGTGAGGGAGACGGGCACGTTCCTCAAGACCATCGCGCTGCTGGGACACGCGCGTCGGCTGGGCGCCACGGCAGTGCACCTCCTTCCCGTCACCGCCGTCGGAGGCTTTGGCAACAAGGGCAGCCTCGGGTCGCCCTACGCCATCCGCAATCCGTATGCGCTCGAGGCGACGCTGGCTGACCCGCTGGTCGATCTCGATGTCGACGTCCAGTTCCGCGCGCTCGTCGAAGCCTGTCACGCCCTGGGGATGCGGGTCATCTGTGAGTTCGTCTTTCGCACGGCCAGCCGCGACGCCGATTTCATCGCCGAGCACCCGGACTGGTTCTACTGGATCAAGCGCGAGATCGCCGATCGCCCCGCGGGGGCGGCCCCAGACGATCCTCGCTACTTCGGGTCCCCTCCTTTCTCGCCGGATGCGCTGCGCACCATCAAGGAGAAGGTGGCGCGCCACGATTTCAATGACCTTCCCACGCCGCCGGACTGGTACCGCGCGAACTTCCTGCCGGCCCCCGCGCACGGGAGCGTGGCCAAGGACGCCGAGGGCCGCTGGGTGGGCACCTTGCCCGATGGTCGGCTCGCGCAGGTGCCCGGGGCCTTCGCTGACTGGCCCCCCGAAGATCTGCAGCCCCCCTGGACCGACGTGACCTACCTGCGCATCTTCAACGATCCCCCCGAGGGTCCGGACTTCAACTACAAGGCCTACAACACGTTGCGCATGTATGACGTGCGCCTCGCGCGCGACGCCAACGCGAACCGCCCGCTGTGGGAAGCCGTGCGCGGCATTCTGCCCCACTGGCAGCGCACCTACGGCATCGACGGCTGCATGGTCGACATGGGGCACGCCCTCCCACCGGCGCTCATGACCGAGATCATCGGCGAGGCGCGGGCCAACCACCCGGATTTCGCCCTGCTGGCCGAGAACTTCACCGTCGATGAGGAGAGCGTGCGCACCGGCTACAACGCGGTGCTCGGATATCAGTTCCAGGCGCTCGACGACATCGGTCGCATGCGCCGGCTGGTGACCCGTACCTGCATCGAGGGCCTTCCCATCGCGGTGTTCGGCGCGGGCGAGACCCACAACACGCCTCGTGTGGCCATGCGCGGGCGGGGCGCCGCGTTCTGTCTCGGTCTCTGGATGGTGAGCTGCCTCATGCCGGATACCATCCCGTTCCTGCACAACGGCTTCGAGCTCGCCGACCCGGTGCCGGTGAACCTGGGTCTGGGGTTCACCCCGGAGGAGCAGGGGGCGCTCGGCGCCGGTCCGCTCGCCCTGTTCGATCTGGCTTCCCTGCGCTGGGATGACGCCAGCGCACCCACCTCCGCGATGGCCGCCGTTACGGGCTTCCGGGAGGCGAATGGCGGGTTGGTGCGGGCCAAGGGCGAGGGCACCCTGGCCTGGCTCGACGACGGTTCGGCTGATCTGCTGGCGTTCGGGCGTCAGGACCCGGCCAGCGGCCTGGCCGCCCTTGTGGTGCTCGACTGGCGCTGCGCGGGCGATCGCGAGGTCTCGGTGGCGATTGGAGAGGGCACGGTGTGGGTCGACGCTCTCAGCGGTGAGCGATTCGCGTCATCGGGAGGACGCCTGACGCTGCCGTTGCGCAGCGGTCAGGGGCGTCTGTTGACCCCTGCGCGCTGAGCGGAGGGTGCGGCCCTAGGGGTGCAGATTGAACTCGTCGGTGAGCACCCGCTCGGTGTAGGCGAGCATGTCCGGGTCGACGAACTGCATCTCGTCACGCTTGCTCCCACCTTGGAGGTAGTGCGAGAACGCTTCTGCCACGTACTCTTCCGGAAGGCACGAGCGGTGGGCATAGTCGCTCCAGATGTCGCCCGTGAAGTTCGCCCCGCTCTTTGGCATGGTGATGGTGCTCACCGTGCCTTCCTGGCGCACGTGGGCCGTGCCGCCGCGCGCCAGCTCGACGTCGACCTCGGTGGGGGGCAGCCTGCGCGCCCCTGCCGAGCCGGTGGCTTTCTCGCGCATGCGCTCCTGGATGTCGCTCTCCGCGGTGCGGGGCTGCTGCTCGATGCGGAAGACCTCTTGCTCTCCTTCCTGGCGATACTCCACGCTCATGGCGCCCCAGTTGTCTTCGATGTTGATGGTCGCTGAGGGGGGCAGGGCACCGTGCTCCGCCTTCAGGTTGGCGCGGATCTGACCCACGGCTTCGACCGCGCCCCGCGCAAGGTAGCGTGCGTAGATGGAGGCCAGCTCGCTGTCTTTCGTCGAGGCCAGCATGCCGTTGCTCTTGAAGCGGTCGAGCAGCCCGTTGCCCTTCATGCGGTCGCCCCGCATGTGATCGAGGGCATGCACCATCTCGTGGGTGACGACGTGTCGCCCGATGTTGCTCATGAGAACCGCCTCGTCGAACACGATGCGCCGCTCCAGCGGGCTGTAGCCGCCGAGCGCCACGTTCCCGGAGGCGCTCACTCCTTGAACGGCCTGACCCTTTGTGATCTCGAAGGTCAGCCCGCTCTTCTTGAGCGCTTCGAGTGTGCCCGCCGGGTAGACCGACAGGATCTGGCGGCAGCGCGTGCGCGCTTCGGGCGAGACCCCCGCATTGAGAAGAGCGTCGATGGCGCGCTGATGGCGGCTGTCTGACGGTTCCGCGGGCATCGTGGTCGTGCTCGAGTCGGTGAGGCCATAGAACTCAGCTGAGCTCGGTGAGATGTAGCGCAGCGGGTGAGGAGAGGCGGATGATGCGATGTTGTTCATGCGCGCAGTGTAGGTCGACGGTTCGAAAAAACGTTGAAAGGCGCGTGATGGGGGCGTTCACCCGGCGCAGGGCGGTCACTGTCACGGGAAGGCCGGGGTTTGGTAACAAACCGGCAATGGCCCCCTCCAGACCGGTCTGGTACGCTGAGACAGAATCGAGACTGGCATGGCGGCGCGGTGCACGCACGGCTGATACGAGCGTCGCCAGCGCACGCAGAGTTCGGAGGAAGAGTCGATGGAGATCCGCGGAGTGAACGTCCCGCCTGTTACGGCCCCGGCGAGCGCCCCTCAGGGAAGCGCGGCGGCGGAAGCGGCGGCGCCCGAGGTCGTCATCCAGAGCGACAGCTACCTGGGTGGCAGCGTCCAGTGGATCCCTCCGATGGAGATGAGCCGCGGCGGCTACAAGAAGCACGTGCCAGACGGCACCAAGCGCATCGACGTCCTCAAGGACGTGCTGCACCTCGATCAGGTGCACGATCAGATGGGCATCACCGGCAAGGGCGTCACGGTGGCTGTGATCGATACGGGCATCTACCCTCACCCCGACTACGCCGACCGCATCGTCGGCTGGAAGGACATGGTGAACGACCGCGCCACCCCCTACGACGACAACGGTCACGGCACCCACTGCGCCGGACTGGTTCTCGGAAACGGCTACATGGCGGGCGGCAAGTTCAAGGGTTCGGCGCCTGAGGCCAGCCTCGTGGGCGTGAAGGTGCTCAGCGGTGAGGGTGGCGGTGCCATGTCCGACGTGGTGCGCGGCATCGAGTGGGCCATCGAGAACAAGGAGAAGTACAACATCCGCGTGCTGAGCATGTCGCTGGGTGCGCCCTCCTTCCAGAAAGAGAAGTACGATCTCGTGGCCAAGGCCGTGGAGAAGGCCTGGGATGCGGGCATCGTTCCCGTCATCGCCGCTGGCAACTCCGGCCCGTTCCTCGAGACCATCGGCTCGCCGGGCATGTCATCGAAGTCGGTCACCATCGGCGCCTACGACGACAAGAACACGGCCGACCTGAATGATGACACCATGGCATACTTCTCGAGCCGTGGGCCGACGACGCGCGATCGCACCATCAAGCCCGATCTCGCGAGCCCCGGTGTCCAGCTGGTCTCGACCCTTTCGAAGGGCTCGACCATCGACCACGAGAACATCCCCCGCTACGGCGATGACTACATCCTGCTGTCGGGAACCTCGATGGCCACGCCGGTGGCTGCGGGCGTTGTCGCCTGTGTGCTGCAGGCTGACCCGAACCTGACGCCGGGACAGGTGGTCGACCTTCTTCGTTCCACCACCCATCCGCTTGCCGATACCTCGCCCCTCGTTCAGGGTGCGGGTCTCATCGACCCGGTGGCCGCCGTGGGGCGCGCCCTCGAGATGAAGAAGGCCGACGACGCCCGTGAGGCCGCGCCCGCGGGCGAGCAGCCCGCGGTTGCGGCAGCGTCAGCGCCTT
This sequence comes from Pseudomonadota bacterium, assembly GCA_010028905.1. Classification (NCBI taxonomy): domain Bacteria; kingdom Pseudomonadati; phylum Pseudomonadota; species Pseudomonadota bacterium. Next base: position 6,882 of record RGZZ01000071.1, read on the forward strand.
CCCAGGGCGCCGCCGAGACCGTCGCGCGATAGTCTGAAGGCGCGGAGGAATTCCGCGCCAGGCACGGAACTGACAGGCCACCATGACAGCCACGACCCCAACCACGAAGTGCAAGATCTGCGGTCTGTTCGATTCGCGCATGGCCTGCACGGCCTGCCAGAAGCAGGTGTGCAACATCCACGCCTGCGATGTGTGCCGACGTTGCTCGAAGGACTGTGTCTGCTGGCAGGCGCCGCACTCCGTCTACCATCCTCCCGTCGACGAGCCCCCGGCGCGCTGACCTCGTCGCGCGCAGGCCTGTCGAGGAGCCCTCGGCGCTACGGGTGGGTTGCGACCCGCACGCTCACCTCGGTGCCGGGGAAGTAGTGGGTGAGAATCTCCACGTATCCGCGTCCCGCGCAGGCCATTCCCCTGGCTCCCCACTGGCACAGGCCGAGTCCGTGGCCCCATCCGCTGCCTTCCGCGATGAGACAGGCGCCATCGCGCCGCAACGTGAACATCGTGCTGTAGAGGGGGCGAACGCGGCCCGTCACGTCAGCGAAGCGCAGCGCCCGACGAATGTCATCGCCGCTCACGACGCGGTTTCCGATGCGCACCTGCAAGACGCGACCGCTGGGGGTGGTGCGCAGCACCGTCACCTCTGGCAGGTGGGCCGCAGGCCAGCAGATCTTCCAGTGCGCCCAGTTCGATCGCTCGCATGCCTGTGCCGCGCGGCTCTCTGACGGGGGGCGGCTCTCTGACGGCGCAGGCGCGATGACCGGCGCGGGCCCTTCGACGGAGGCCAGCAGGGCCACCGATGCGGTCTCGTCCGGCGCCTCGCCTGTTGCGGTGGGAGCGGGGGTGGGCACGCTGCAGGGCACGCTGCGCAGATAGGCCACCGGCGCGGTGAGAAACACGAACTCGTTGCTCTCGGTGCGGCCGCCGCAGGTGGAGTGGTAGCAGACCTCTCGCGCGAGGCGGCCCTGCCAGGTGAGCACCTGTCCGGCGGTTTCGGTCACGGCTCGGTTGGTGCTCTCGTTCTCCACCTCGAGGCCGCGATACACCTGAAAGCTGGTGTCGTCTGCGATCTCGGCGGTGAGGTGCCCGAGGGCGTAGGTGCGCGCGACCACGGCCTGGGCCTTGAGGGCTTCGAGCTCGGCCTTCACCCCCAGCTCGGCGCCCACGACGCCCCGAAGGTAGTCGTCGAGGGAGAGCCGGTTGAGCACCGAGTAGCGGCGGAACGTGAGCGCGCCTCTGTAGCGGTGACCGTTGATGGACACCGGCTCGCTGCTGGTGAGCAGCAGCGAGGTTGCGGCGGCGTGCGCCGTCGGCGCGCCGTCGACCTGCAGGCCGTCTCCATGCCACGTGATGTCGTGGCTGCCGGCGGGCAGGGAGACGTCGTCGAGACGCGCGTCGCTGGCCACCGTGATGCGCCACGGCGGCGCGAGGCCCAGGCGCACCGATACCGTGGGGTTGGGGTTGCTGTCATCTGCCGCCAGGCTCAAATTCCATCTTCTGACTCTCCTGGCACGCATGGCAGGCTTGAATTCCCTTCACAGCCTCCCGGTCCTCCCCCACGCGCGGCCATCGCTGCGAATCGAGGATGTCATTGCGGACCTCGACCCACCACATCTGGGGGTACATGGTGAAATCTGTTCAACATGTTGCGTCTGAAAAGCGATCAGCGCGAGGACCGGGCGGCGGTGGCCAGGGTTTCGAGGGTGTCGCACAGCGTCTCGAGTGCACGCACGTCGGGCTCGTCCGGATGCGCTGCCCCGTAACGCGTCCGGCTGTAGCGCTCGAGAAACGCGGAGGCGGTCTCACGCTCTTGCGCGTCGAGAGAGGCGGCCTCTTCTTGCAGCGCGACTGCGTATTCACGCAGCGTCTGCGAAGGAGAGCGAGGTCTGCCGGCGCGGGCCATGGTTGTGTCGAAGCGGGCCATGGCGGCGGTAAGTCGACCGATCAGGGGGTCGACGGGGCCCTCGCTCGGAGTCGCGGGCGGGCTCCAGCGCCGCAGCCACAGGCCTCGCCATCCATTGCGCCGCATCTGATCGAGCGCGAGCAGTCCGAGCAGCACGAGCAGGCGCCACGGCTTCTCGATGAGCCACGTTCCCAGGCGCTGGAATCCGCGCAGCACGCTGTTCAGCGCCGCGCGCCAGTCGATGTGCAGCAGGCGGTTCCGCCATTGCTGCAGCTTGTGGATGATCAGGTCTGTCCAGGGGTTCTTGCGTTGACTGGCGGTTGCGGTCGGGCGGCCATCTGGTGGGGTGGGATCGAACGAGGTCCAGCCCAGGCCGGGGATCCAGGCTTCCACCCAGGCGTGCGCGTGCTCTTCCCGGATCACGTAGTAGTCTCCCACATCGTTGCGCTCGTTCACCACGAAGCCGGTGATGTAGCGGCTTGGGATTCCCTGATGGCGGAGCATCATCGCCATGCTGGTTGCGAACAGCTCGCAGTGCGCGGGCTTGTGGTCGATGAGGAAGCCCTTCAGCGGATCGCCAGGGGGGGGTGCGTAGCCGAGGCCATAGGTGTACGTGGTCTGCAGGTAGTGCTCGATGGCCTGCGCCGTCTGAAGGGGGGTTGACGCCCCGGCGCATGCCTGCGCGGTCACCGCCGGGAGGAGCTTGCGAACCTCATCGTTGATGGTCAGGCAGGCCTGCCGGGTCTGACCGGACGGGGGCGCCTCTGCCGGCGGGCGGCCGCGGAAGACCGCGTAGGTGCCGCTGTAGGCCGCGCCATCGGGCAGGTAGCAGACCCCCGCCCAGTCGAGCGACAGGGGCGACAGGGATGCATCGATGGCCACGCCGTCCCGGGGGACGAACAGGGTGCCCTGGAGCTCGACACCGGTTTCGATGCGATCGACGCGATCGGTGGGGATCGGCGTGGGCGGAGGGTTCACCAGAGCCCAGAGCGGAGGGTCGACCTCTCCCGTACCGATGCGCTCCGCCTCACGCTCGGGGGTGGTGGCGTCCCAGGCCCCTCGCTCGTAGCGCAGATAGCAGCGCGCGACAAGATAGGGCGCCGGGTTCCTGGCGTAGACACACGCCACCATGCGATCGAGACCGTGACTGCCGAGGATCTGTCGAAGCGACGCCCGCCTCGCGTACGAATAGGTGCGGGGATCGGCCAGCACGAGCAGGCGGTTGAAGAGGCGCTCAGAGCGGTACAGCACCGACGCCAGCGCGACGCAGAAGATCACGGAGGCGACGTAGGCGCAGGTCGTCCAGATCAGCGGTCGCCGCGACGCGCTGCCGGGGGCCACGCGGCGCTGCAACGATTCGCCCACGTCTCTCGACCCGGGCAGGGCGAGGTTGCGCAGGCCGAGGCTGAGCAGCAGTCCCTGCGCGGCCAGAAGCTCTGCGTAGGGATGCAGCTCGGTGGTGGAGCCGGCGACGAGCATGAGCATCATCCCGAGGAAGACCCCGGTGAGCTGCTCTCCCACGGTTCCGCTGCGAACCAGGAAGAGCAGCGTGAGCGTTCCCAGCGCGAGACCGACCCCATATCCCGTGCCCAGCAGCAGGGTCGAAGCCGCGGGTGCGTCGGGCAGATTCGTGATGATCACGATGCCCAGCACCAGGGCGACGGGGAGCAGCACCTGTCGCGGAACAGAGATGCGTCCTCGCATGGCCGTGGCGGCGAGCGCAGCGCCGAGCAGCAGCAGCGATGCCAGGGGGTGTCCCGCCGTCCAGGCAAAGGCGACGTACGAGAGAAGGAGGGCGATGCAGACCAGCGGCGGCATGGTCGTCACAGCGACTCGAGCCCCGCGGCTTCTTCGTCAGATGTGATCACGCGCACCTCGCCGCACAGTGCGTGGGCTCGCGCGATGTCGAGGGTGGTGGGGCCATCTCTCACGATGATGAGCTTGACGGCGCTCCCGTGATCGAGAACGGTCTGCACCACGCGCTCTCGCGCCTCATCCCAGTCGAGCATCACGACTACGGTGGTGGTGACGCTCTCGAGATGCTCGAGCAGGACCGGCGCGAGCTTCTCGAAAGGGGCTTCGTGGCAGGGTTCGATGCACGCGAGGATGTCGAGCACGTTCTCGAGGTAGGCGAGGCTTCGACCGGACTGCAGGTGATAGAGCTCCGGACCTGCGGCAAAGATGTCGATGACGTACTCTTCTCGCGATAGCGCATCGGCCACCGATGCGGCCACCGAGACGGCGGCCTCGAAGGCGCGATGCCACGGCGGGTCGGGGCGTCGGCGGAACGGCCGCGGAGGGGGCGGTTCGGGGGTGAACGTGTCCATGAGAAGGGCGATGCGACAGAAGTACTCCGCCTGGAACTCCTTCACCGCGGGCCTGCCGATGCGGGCCCATGTCTTGTGGTGGATGGAACGGGGGCTGTCGCCCTCGCGGTACTCGCGCGTGCCGATGAACTCGATGGAATCTCCGAGCTGCGACGTCAGCGCGATTCCGCCCGGCTGGTAGCGAACCCCGGCGGGGATGTCGAGCGAGACCAGCGGATGGAAGCGCGGGTACACCAGAACGGTGTGGGGCGTGCGATGATCGACCACGTCCTTCCACAGCCCGAACGGGAACAGTCCTTCCTGACGCAGCCCGGGAAGCGTGTAGGCGCCTCGGCGGGTGAACGAAAGGGTGCGCGTCACTGTGGCAGCCTCACCCGTGGGAAGCCAGGGGATGCGCTGCCCTCCGACCGGCCTCTCCTCCACGTGATGCGGCACGCGGATCTCTCTGAGGACGACGTCGAGGCCACCATGTCGAGACCGGTTGCGAACCCGGGTGGTGATGGTCACCGAAGCCCCGCTGGTGCTATGGCTGGGCAGGTCGGTGAGAAGCTCGAGCTTCACCCGGCTCAGCCGCGCCAAGGTCACGCTCGTGACGAAGAGCCCGAGCACGATGCAGAAGATGAGATAGATCTGCACCTGCAGGGTCACGCCTCCCGTGGCCATCGAGAAGATGAGCACCCACAGCATCATCCTCCCCGGATCGGTGAGGCGATCCTCGAAGACGTGTCGTAGCAGGCGGGTGAGCGGGCCTTGTGGCAGCCTCGCCCACCGCGGTCTGTCGCGGTCGTCTTCTGGCGTCATCACCTACGTGGGAATCGCCACTTGCGCCACGATCTCTTCCATCACGCCCTCCTTGCTCACGCCGGAGTACTTCGCCTTGGTCTCGCGCACGAGGCGATGCGAGAGCACGTGCCTCGCCAGGTGCTTGACGTCGTCGGGGATGACGTAGTCACGGCCCTCGCAGATGGCCAGCGCCTGCGCCATGCGGTACAAAGCCAGGGAGCCACGTGTGCTGGCCCCGAGGCGGATGCGCGCGTCTTCGCGCGTGGCCTGGACCAGCGCCATGATGTAGCGGGTCACCGGCCGCTCCACGCGAACGGCGCGCACATCGGCCTGCACCGCCCTGATCTCGTCGAGGTCGGTGACGGCCTCGAGCTGCTCGATGGGGTGACGCGTGTGCTGGCTCTCGAGCACCTCGAGCTCGGACTCGAGGTCGGGATAGCCCAGCTCGAGTCGAATCATGAAGCGATCGAGCTGGGCTTCCGGCAACGGGTAGGTGCCGTGGTACTCGACCGGGTTCTGGGTCGCCAGCACGAGGAAGGGCGCTGGCAGGGTTCGCGTCACCCCTTCCGTGGTGACCTGGCCTTCGTTCATGGCTTCGAGGAGGCTGCTCTGGGTTCGTGGAGAGGCGCGGTTGATCTCATCGGCCAGGAGGATGTTCGTGAAGACAGGCCCCTCCTTGAAATCGAAGCGGGCGTCTCGCGGGTTGAAGATCGACGACCCCAGGATGTCGGTGGGGAGAAGGTCGGGGGTGAACTGCACGCGCTTGAAGTCGCCACGAATCGAACGGGCAAGTGACTTCGCAAGGGTGGTCTTGCCCACGCCAGGCACGTCTTCGAGGAGCACGTTCCCGCCCGCGAAGAGAGCGATGACCAGATGCCGGAGGGCTTCTGACTTGCCGCGCATCACGCGGCCGAGGTTGGTGTGGATCTTCTCGAACGCGCTGCGCGTTCGCGTGCAGTCGACCGCCGGAGGGCTGCTCATGCTGGGGTGCCACGGTCCCTTCTGTCGCGTCGGCGTCGGAACGGCGGGGTTCGGTGGACCCCGGTCTTCCGGCGTGATGCAGGCCTTCGCCGGTGGCTCCCCATCCTCCCACCAGCATGTCGAGGGATGGCGGAGGGCCACGTCGGCGCGGGAAAGAATGCCCCGGAATGAAGCTACTCGCCACCATCGACGCACTCACTCGAACAGCCCCCTCCTTCCGCGCGCTCGCGGACGAGGTCGCGACCTTGCTGGGCGATGCCATGCCCCACTATCGACGCGTGGACGTGGTGACGGCCGACCCGCCACAAGGCGCGGTTCCCGTGCGCTGGGGAGGAGAGGCCGTGGCCTGGATCGCGGTGGAGGCGAGCGGTCTCAACGCCGCCGACGCGCTGCTGCTGGGAGAGGTTGCCGCGCTGCTCGCCGTTCGCTGGGGACGTGACCACGATTCCGCCGGCGCCGCCACGGTCGCGGTGGTGGGGGGCGGATTCGAGATCCCCGCGAGTGCCCGCCCCGTCTTTCCACCCGTTCACGGTTCCGTGTCGTACCTGTTCGATGACATGCAGGCGCTCGAGACATTCCAGGCGCACCCAGAGCGCGGCTTCGAGTACACGCGGCTGGGCAATCCCACCGTGCGCGCGGCGGAAGAGGCCATCGCCCGTCTCGAGGGGGCTGAAGCGTCGGTTCTCCACGCATCCGGCATGGCCGCCATCGCCAACGCCGTGCTCTCGGTGGTGTCGGCGGGGGACGAGCTGCTGTCGGCGGTCGATACCTATGGCGGCACGCATCACCTCTTCACCCAGGTGCTGCCGCGCCTGGGTATCAAGGTTCGCTTCGCGCCCACCGACGCGCTCGCGGAGGCCATCACCCCCGGAACCCGCGCCGTCTACTTCGAGCCGATCACGAACCCATCGATGCGCGTCGCCGATCTGTCGGCCATCGTTGCCGCCGCGAGGGCGGTGGGCGCGCTCACCATCGTTGACAACACCGTGGCCAGCCCGGTCTTCCTGCGACCGCTCGCACATGGGGTCGATCTCGTGGTGCACAGCGCCACCAAGTACCTGGGCGGGCACAGCGATCTCATGGCCGGCGTGGCCAGCGGAAGCCGCTCGCACACCGGTCGCATCGAGACCCTCGTCAGCCTGCTGGGCGCGTGCTTCAATCCGCGCGAGGCCTCGCTGCTCATTCGTGGCCTCAAGACGCTCGATCTGCGGGTGCGCAGGCAGGATGCGTCGGCGCGCGTCATCGCAGAATGGCTCTCCCGGCGTCCAGAGGTGCGCTCGGTCTCTCACCCGTCGCTGCCCTCGCATCCGGATCACGATCGCGCGGCTCGTCTGCTGGACGGGCTCGGCTGTCTTGTGACCTTCGATCTCCATGATGGCAGCGGTGCGCGTCGCATGGTCGACGCGCTGACCCGGTTCGCACGGGCGGCCTCTCTCGGGGCGGTCGAGTCACTGGTCACCCTGCCGGTGCTGTCGTCGCACTGGAAGGTCGATCCGGAGAGCCTTGCGCGCGCCGGGGTGAGCGCGGCCACCGTGCGCCTGTCGATAGGCGTCGAGGACGTGGGCGATCTCATCGCAGATCTCGAGAGAGCCTTGCGCGCGTCGATCTGATGTGCGGTCGCTTCACCTTCGCTCCGGAACCCTCCGCGCTGCTCACGGTGTTTCCGGAACTCGTTCCCCCGCAGGGGCTTCCTGCCCGCTACAACGTAGCGCCTTCGAATCGTGTTCTCACCGTCACGGCATCAACGGGGAGGCCCGCCTACGAGATGCTGTCGTGGGGGCTGGTTCCCTCGTGGGCCAGCGATCGCCGCATCGCCAGCAGTCTCATCAACGCACGCTCGGAATCCGTGGGCGAGAAGCCGGCCTTTCGCGCGGCGTTCCGCGCGCGCCGCTGCCTCATGCTGGCCGACGGTTTCTATGAGTGGCGGGTCGACGGTCGGCGGAAGCGACCGTACTGGTTTCATCTCGCTTCCGGCGGGGTCTTCGCCTTCGCGGGGCTGTGGGAGTGCTGGAAGGGGGAGCCAGAGCCCTTGCGCACCTGCGCGCTGCTGACAACGGAGGCGAACGCCACGGTGGCACCTGTGCATCACCGCATGCCGGTGATCCTTGATGCGTCTCGTCATGCGGCCTGGCTCGACCCCGACACCTCTCTCGAGTCGCTGATGGCAATGCTGGTTCCCCTCCCTGGCGACCAGCTGGTCGGGCACGAGGTCTCATCGCTCGTGAGCTCTCCGCGGAACGATTCGCCTGCGTGCATCGCGCCTGTTGATCCGGACGGGGGCGTGCAGGTCGAGACGCTCTCGCTGTTCTGACCGCGCGCCGGTCGTTTCACGTGAAACCGTGTGTGCGCGGACGACCCAGGCTGAGCCATATGAAGCCCTGCAGCTCGCGGGCGTGATTCGAGGCTGCCCCGTCAGCGAGGCTGTCGAGCAAGGCCCGTGGGGGGGGAGCGGTCGTCGGTGGTGAGGCTGTAGTCAGCACCACGTGAC
>RGZZ01000072.1 GCA_010028905.1 Pseudomonadota bacterium
CTCAGCGCAAGCAAGGCCACCAGGGGTGCCCCCGCGGCGCGGGTGGAGCTGACGCCTCGTGAGCGACCGCGGAATGGGGTGTTCGCCACAGAGGAGAGGCTCCGCTGGTCATTGAATTTCATTGCGTCTGTCGCTCCTTCGCAACGTGGGCTTCGCGTGGTGGGCCGCCGTCTTCGCGGCGGGCAGGCGTCCCGCGACACTCACCCTATCGGACGAGGGCAGGGTACAATTAAGTGCCTTAAGCGAACACGAAGGAGCGGAAACGCTTGCAACTCGCATCACCGGCATGGCTCGAGCCAGATCTGTGCGTTCTCGAGGAGTGGGAGGCTTTTCGAAGCTCCCTGGTCCAGCTGGTCTCCACGGGCGGAGGTCAGCGCAGCACGATCATCTGCGGTCTCCCCGACGCTGCGCGTCGCACGTTCGAGCGCGACCTGCGGGTGGCGCAGCGCGAGAACGCGTCGCCCGTGCACATGCTGACCCGCTCCGCAGATCTGAAGCTCGACGTGCTGCCCGGTCTTCTGGCTGCGCGCATCGCCGACGCTCCCCCTGACGAGCCGCTGGGGGTCTGTTTCTTTCACGACATGGCGTGGACCGCCGAGCGATACACCATCGACGAGATCGTCGAGTACCAGCAGCAGATGGCGGCGCTCCGCCGTGACTACCCGATTCAGATGGTGCATCTGTATCCTCCGACGTCGTTTGACAGCAAGGCGCTCTGGTACTGCACTCGAATCCATCGCGCCATCTGGACCGGAGAGTCGCCCTGCGAGAACTTCTACTACATGCCGCGCCCAGCGCCGCCGTCGTTCGAGGGTTTCTCGTTTGAGGAAGACCTGAAGCGCTGCCTGGGCTTCCTTCAGCGGCAGACGCGCATGCGTGCCGAGCTCGTGGGGCGGGTTGTGGAGACCGAGTCCCTGCTCGAGGAGCGCGTGGCCGAGCTGCACGCGCTCAACCGGCTGGCGCGCATCCTGGCTCACTCGCAAGATCTCGATGAGATACTTCGTGAGGCGCTGGGTCGCGTCATCGAGATGCTGGGCATGGACGCCGGCGGCATCTATGTGTTCGGAGACGAGGGGGCGTCAGAGACACGGCATCAAGCGCTGCTCCCGGTGAAGCCGTTCTCCGACAAGGCGCTCACCACGTTCCATGAGGCCGTGCAGCGGCAGTCTCCAGGGGGGCGCATCTGGTGGACCAGCGATGTGTCAGACACCAATGACGCCTTTCTTCCAACGGGAAGCCCGGTGCGTTCGTTCCTCGTGGCGCCGCTCAAGTTCAGCGGAGAGACGGTGGGGGTTCTCGAGGTGGTGGGAAGCGAGGCGCACGCCTTCTCGCTTCAAGAGATCCACCTGGTCGAGAACGCCCGCCTGCACGAGAAGCACCTGCAGGCCGAGACGGCCGAGCTCAACCTGCGCCAGCAGCTTCTCGACCGTGAGCATCGTGCCCCGTCTGACGAGATTGTCGACGGCGTTCTCGGGCGCGTCGAGATTGCGCTGGCAGCCGCTCAGGACAGCCTCGCCGTCGTGCTGGCAACCCGTGCTGATGATGCCGTCGGTGAGCGGGTCGAGGCGGCGCGCTCTGATCTCTCCCGCATCGGGCGGCTCCTGGAAGAGTTCCAGGCGCTCGGGGGGGGCGGTCTAGCGAGTGCGAGCGTCGAGCTCGATGTCGTGCTGGGAACGTGTCTCGAGCGGCGGAGACTGGCGCTCGATGAGGCCGCGGTCGACGTGCAGGTGCAGTCTGCCCAGGGGGTTCCTCCCGTCACGGCAGACGCAGGTGATCTCGAGCGCCTGTTCCTCACGCTTCTCGATCAGGCGGTAGCGGCGGGGGGCAAGAAGGTTTTGATCTCTCTCGATGTCGAGGGGCGGGAGGCGGTGGTCACCGTTGAAGACGACGGCACTCCCTTTGCCGCAAGCGACGTGGCCCACGCCTTCGAGCCCTTTCGTCCGGTGCGCGGAACCCTCGTGGGAGAGGGGTTGGCGCTGGCGGGCTGCGCGCGCATCGTCAAGCGGCACGGCGCCACCATCGAGGTGCAGCGGTCAGCAGAGAAGACGCGCTTCATCGTGCGGTTTCCCGTGACGGTCGAGCGAAAGCCCTCTGCTTCGGGCGGCAAGCGCGGAGCCTCTGACGACCTGGCGCAGTCTGGAATCCGCTGAGTCGATGCCGTCGCGCACGAATCCGTTCAACATCGCCCCTCCGAGCCTCGTTGACGTGTCCGCGGGTGCCGATGAACGGATCACGGTTCTGCAGGCACACGAATATCCCATCGTGACGGAGGGGATTCGCCTCATTCTTGAAGCGCAGACAGACCTGCAGGTGATCGCGCAGGTGCACGATGGGGTCGAGGCGGTCGACGCGTGCGTAAAGTTCAGGCCCAAGGTGGCCTTGCTCTCCGACATGCTGCCCTCCTTGTCCGGATTCGAGGCGGCACGTCAGATCAAGCAGAAGGTACCGACGTGCAACGTGGTGTTCCTCGCGAAGGCCTCCACCGGAGACATGGTGGCGCGCGCGCTTCGGGCGGGCGCGACGGGCTACGTGCTCAAGACGTCGTCGGCCGCTGAGCTCGTCGACGCCATACGCAACGCGGCGCGCTCGGTCACGCACTTCTCCCCCACCATCGCCAACCAGATCGTCAATGACTATGTGCGGCTTCTCCAGACAGAAGACGAGAGCGATCCCTACCTGCTGCTCACCGAGGGAGAGCGACACGTGCTTCAGATGGTGGCCGAGGGGTATACCGGGCCTCAGATCGCCAGCCGCCTCTACATCACGTCGAAATCGGTTGAGAAGACCCGCCAGCGCATCATGAAGAAGCTCGACGTTCGTGACGTCGCGGGCCTCGTTCGCGCGGCGATTCGAATGGGCATCGTCCAGGAGTAGGGCTCCCCCCTTGGAAGAGGGTGCGGTCGAGCGACATGCCCTGAGGGGGAATCTCCCCCCGCTTCCGCGACTTCCCAGGGGGGATTTACCCCCTCCGGCTTCTGTTGCGAGGGGGGAACTTCCCCCGCTGACCTGGGGACAGGGGGGAATCTCCCCCGTCGTCCCCCACCCATGTTGGGGGGAACTTCCCCTCCGTTTTGGGGGGGATTTCCCTCTTCTGTCCCCTTAAGTTCATGCGTATACTCATTTCATAGGGTGGTTCGGACCGCGTGCCTTCCAAGCAGGCGGATAGAGACTGAACACAGGGGAATCGGGGAGGAACCGCTATGATGCGTGCTGAGCAAGGCACCCACGGCGAAGCGACGAAGGTCCGCGCGTTGGGACCCGTCGTGACTGCGTCGACAACGCCCAGGCTGGCCGAGGTGCCCACCGACGAGCTGGTGCCCATGGCCCGTCTCGGTTCGGGTAGCGCTCTGCGAGAGCTCTTCCGGCGCTACACGCCGTTCGTACACAAGATCTGCCGCAAGTTCTTCCTTCCTGGAGGAGAGACCGAAGATCTCGTTCAGGAAGGCCTGGCCGGCCTTCATCACGCAATTCGCACATTCGCTGCCGACCGCGGTCGTGAGTTCGAGGACTACGCCAGCATGTGCGTGCGCAACCAGATCGTTCGCAGCCTCCGCCAGGCCACGCGGCGCAAGCACATGGTGCTGACCGACGCGTCCAGCCTCACCGCCGAGTCGGGTGCGGTGGTCGAGCGTCCCTGCAACCGTCCCAGCCCAGAAGACGAGGTGCTCGGAGCGCTGGCGACGGGCGAGTGGATGCGCCTGATTGCGACCTGCCTCTCTGGCCTCGAGCGGGAGGTGCTGATGGCACGCCTCAACGGGGAATCGAACCTCGACCTGGCGGACCGCCTCGCGGTGGAGCGCAAGCAGCTCGAGAATGCGCTCTTCAGGGCACGCCGCAAGCTTGCTGTGGCAGCGCATCGAGAAGAGCTGCTCCAAGGGGTCGGCTGATCGAGCCGACGTCGGCTTGCGCCACCGCTTCAATCTCGTCAAGAGCCGCTTCCAGAGCGGCTCTTCTTCGTTCTGGCGTGAGATCTTCCAGGGTGGGAACGCGTGGCTATCGGCACGAGGCAATGAGAATTAAGCCCTGAATGCCTGTTAATTTTCTCATCGATTTCGACGAAATGCGGTACACGAGGTGGTGCGAGACACCATCCCCCCGCTCGGAGGAATGAGATGCAGGCAATCAGATCGTCAGTCGCCGCCAGCAGCCAGGCAAGAGCCAACGGGCTCGGCGCCAAGGGCAATGCCGACCAGGACCAGGGCTTTGCGCTGCTGATGGCCGATCTCGGCGCTCCCCCCGCCCAGGTCGATCCGAACGCATCGAAGCAGCCGTTGAACGACGGCGCTGACGAGCTGGCGTCTGAGGCAGACGATGCCGCCGCGGAGGAGCGCCGTCGCCTGGAAGCGGCCGCGCAGCAGGTGATGGCGCCTGTGGCGGTGGCGCCTGTGGCGGTGGCGCCTGTGGCGGTGGCGCCTGTGGCGGTGGCGCCTGTGGCGGTGGCGCCTGTGGCGGTGGCGCCTGCGGCGTCCGACGTGTCACCGGTGAATGAGCAGGCTGTCGCGGCCCTGCCGCTCGATTCTTCGCCTGTTGGGGCGGTCGATGTGCTTGCGCAACCCACGTCTCCGAGCGCGATGACGCTCCCCCTCCAGGCGCAGCAGCTCTCAGTGCAGGGGAAGACCCAGCAGGTCGACGCAGCGCCATCGAACGTTCCTGAGATCGCCACGGCAGCGGTGTCGCAGCGAGAGAGCCTGACGCTTCCGAAGACAGGAAGAGCCAGCGTGCTGGCGCAGGGCCTTCAGGCAACCGCATCAAATCAAGACGCGCCTGCGGACGTTCCCACCGTGGGAATGCAGCTCGACCTGCGCGCTCGCGGAGCAAGCCTGTCGTCGCAGCGAACGTCGCCGGCACTGAAGGTCCCGTTCAACCTTGGGGTTTCGGCGGGACTGGCGCCGCAGCAGCAGGGCCTGTCGCCTGTGTCTCAGGCTGCGGTGTCTGCAGGCAACCTGTTCCACGTGGAACAGGCCGCGCTGCCCGAGCTTGCAACGCAGCTGGGCGTGTCGCCCGCTCCCCTGGCGGTGGGTCAGAGCGGTCCGAGCCTGCTCGAAGAGCTCAAAGGATGGGGACGAGTCACGCGTGCCGCGCAAGACGACACGAACGCACCATCGCTGTCGGGTGAAGCCGTGACGTCTCGCGGTCGTGCCTCCCAGGGCTTCATCTTCGAGAGCGGGACTGACGCGTTGGGCGATGCGCCGCGCGCCGCAACGAGGATCCAGGCGACCGACGCGGAGCGAGATCTCGCGGCGTCGGCGCAGGCAGGGGTGGCCTCTTCCGCGGCCGTGGCGCTTCCGGCTGCGAGCGAGGCGGGTATCGTCACCCAGACGGCACCGGTCCCTCTGCCTTCGATGGTGAATGAGGTGGTGCGCGTGGCCGGTGAGCTCGCGCAGGCGCAGAAGCAAGGCAAGCCCGAAGGCACCCGCGTTGTCGAGATGCGACTCGATCCGCCAGCTCTCGGCTCGTTGCACGTGCGGGTGGTCGAGGAGAAGGGCTTGGTTCACGCCTACGTGACCGTGGCCAACCCTGCGATGCAGAAGGTCGTGGCCGCGGAGATGAGCCACCTGAGCACCAGTCTTGCGCACCACGGCATCGCGCTCGGTCAGGTCTCTGTGGGCACGCAGGATGGGGGGTCTCGCGATTTCGGGCGCCGCCCGGATGAGCCAGAGACTCCCGCTCGGGCAGGCGCGCCTCGGCGAGGTGTTGCGGCCACGGGCCCAGCGACGCCCACCGCCGTGATCGAACGCATCACGGGCATGGGGCGAGCGGTGAACTTCCAGGCCTGAGGGCCAGACCCGGTTTCACTCGGTTGACCAATTCCACGCGCTGAAGGAGAAACGACATGGCGATGGGTTCGATGAACGCGATTGCGGGTGCTCAGGGGTCCGCGGCTTCCCCTGGCACGAAGCCATCAGGCAGTGGTGCGAACGGCATGACAAACAACGATTTTCTCCGCCTCATCGTGACACAGATGCAGAATCAGAACCCGCTCGAGCCGACCAGCAGCGACCAGATGGTGCAGTCGATGTCGATGATGCAGCTGGTCAGCGAGTCGCACTCGATGAATCAGGCGATGTCTTCGTGGGCGCAGTCTCAGGGGCTGCTACTCGGGGCTAGTCTCATCGGAGGGCAGGTGACCGTGACAGACCCGAAGACGGGGGTGCAGACGCAGGGGCAGGTGACTGGGGTCGTCACCAGCAACGGCCAGGTAGAGGTTCAGGTGGGAGGCGGGAACTACCCGCTCTCGACCATCACCTCGGTTCGCTAGCAGTTTCAGCTCAAACCACAACTTCGAGGAGGACATACGAACATGGAAGCTCTCTCATCGGCAGTGACGGGTCTCGGTACGTTCCAGCAGGCGCTCAACGTCGTGGGCAGCAACCTGGCAAACGTGTCCACGCCAGGCTACAAAGCGACCACCATCTCGTTTCAGGAGCTCATCGCCAGCGTGTCGCGACCGGCGTCGGGACCCACCAGCACACTCGGTGGCATCAACCCGCATCAGTCGGTGCAAGGCGTGAAGGTGGGGCAGGAGAACGCCAAGTACACCCAGGGCAGTCTCACCCCCACAGGCAAGCCCACTGACCTGGGCATCACGGGCGACGGGTTCTTCGTGCTGCGCCAGGTGAACGGCAACCTCGCCTACACGCGCAACGGCAACTTCTCCATCGACAAGACGGGATTGTTCGTCAACGCCTCGGGCTTCCCGGTGATGGGCTGGACAGCAGACGCCACAGGCAACGTCGACACCGCGCAGCCCGTGGGCAAGCTCACCATTCCCCTGGGGCTCAGCAAGTCGCTGGTGACGAAGAACATCTCGCGGGGTGCTCGACGGCAGCACGCCCCCGCCAGGAACGGCAAACGGCTCGTTCACGGCGGGGGCCCTCGACTCGGCGGCGGCGGCGGGCGCCGTGGTGAACTCCCCGAACGTCGATTGGGTCGACAACAACGGTACCAAGCACACGGTCAGCTACACCTTCACGAAGGTCACCAACAACGCGGGTCTCGACGATGTGTGGAACATGACCGTGAACGGTCTCACCGCTGGTGGAGCCTGGACGGGAACCAACACCAACGCCACCGCCATTCCCATCACCTTCGACGCGGCCGGCAAGGTCTCGCTGGTGAACGGTGTGGCGGGCCAGACCCTCAGCGTGGGGGTGGGTGAGACTGTGGAAGGCACGCAGAACGTGGGTCTCGACCTGTCTACGCTCACCTCGTCGGCCGTGGCCGTGCAGCCGGCTTCGAAGGCGGATGGAACGGTTGGCGGCCCGCTGCTCAGCACGGTGACGGGTCAGATCTTCGACTCGCTGGGCACGTCGCATCAGCTCGTGCTGACCTACCAGAAGGTGGTGCCGAGCGCGGGTGCGGGCGGCGCGGAGTGGATCTACACCGCCACTGTCGATGGTGATGCGTCGACCAGCACGGGCAAGCTCTTCTTCGACAACCACGGCGTCTACGACAAGGCCCTCAGCACGGCGAACCCGCAGGTTGCCTATCAGCCCTCGAACGGCTCGGAGCTGCTCAACATGACCCTCGACTTCTCACACATCACCAACCAGGCAGTGGCCACCGTGGCCAACGTCGTCCAGAAGTCGCAGGACGGCACGCCGCCGGGAACCCTCACCAGCATCGGTGTCGATACCGACGGTACCATAAACGGCTCGTTCACGAACGGCCTGCAGATCCATCTTGGTCGCGTCGCGCTGGCGACGTTCCCCAACGTGCAGGGACTCGTGGGTCTGGGAGACGGCATGCTCACCCAGAGCGCCGCCTCCGGCTCTCCGGCCTACACGGGGAACAACGTGATCACTGCGGGTTCGCTCGAGAACTCTAACGTCGACATCGGTGCGGAGTTCACGAACATGATCGTGGCGCAGCGCGCATTCCAGGCGAACTCGAAGATGGTCACCGTCATCGACCAGGTGCTCGCTGACATCGCAAACCTGAAGAACTAGACGTTGCTGGCGTGACCGGAACGGTTCGCGCCGTGCCGTCGTCGGTCTGGGCCCGCGCCAGCGGGTCCAGGTGCGCAGCGCCGGTCCCGACATGGGGCCGGCGCGCGTGTTCTTCAGGGGATGTCGCGGCGGTGCGGCGCGGCAGGCAGAGGTTTCGAGAGGGGAACCCGCGGTCGACTCAGAAAACTGTTCTTCCCCCCCAGCGAGGGCCTTCGCTGAGCGGCGTCGGGTGCCATCGGCATCTGGGCGCCGACACCTTGCCGAAACGAGCGGGAGCGCGCATGATCCGGTTGAACCGCATCAACGGTCAGCCCGTCGTGATCAATGCTGACCTCATCGAGATGCTCGAGGTCACGCCCGAGGTCATCGTGCTTCTCACCACGGGCCGACGCCTGGTTGTGAGCCAGAGCGTCGATGAGGTGGTGCAGGCGGTTGTCGACTACCAGCGCTCCATCGGGGTCAAGCGCCCTCCGCCGCACCTGATCCAGAGCATCGCGATGGGAGACACCGATCACGATGAAGGATAAGGCGACTCTGTTCGGGCTGATCATGGCCTTCGGCGGCGTGGCCGTCGGTGTGGCCATGGAGGGTGGGCACGTCTCTGCCTACATCAGCGTCTCGTCATTTCTCATCGTTTGCGTCGGGTCGCTCGGGGCCATGGTTCTCGCCTTCCAGTGGCACGAGTTCATGCGCTTCTTCGCGCTGTGCAAGATGTGCTTCCAGGGGGCGTCGCATGACTGGGAGGGCGCCATCAAGCGCATGATCGAGGTGGCCACGCTGGCCCGCCGCAACGGCGTTCTCTCGCTCGAGCCCACCATTGCCAAGGAGACCAACGATTTCATCAAGGTGGCGCTGCGCATGATGGTCGACGGGGCCGATTCAGAGGCTCTGGCCGATGTTCTCGATTCCAAGCTCGAGGCGCAGCACTACAAGGTGAAGCAAGACGAGAAGATGTTCGAGATGCTCGGCGGGTTCATGCCCACCCTTGGCATCGTCGGCACGGTGACGAGTCTCATCCATGTGCTCGGAAACCTCTCCGAGCCCGAGAAGCTCGGCGCGGGCATCGCAGCGGCGTTCACGGCCACGCTCTATGGCGTGGGCATCGCGAACATGGCGGTGCTTCCCATGGCGGGCAAGATCCGCTGCATCGGGCGCGAGGAGATGGAGTACTACAAGATGCTTCAGACCGGCCTCGTGGCGGTGCAGTCCGGAGACAACCCCCTGTGGGTCGAGCAGAAGATGCGCAGCTTTGTTCCCGCGCACGTCGAGAACAAACCTGCGAGCGGAGACGCGCCCAAGGGCGACGACAAGAAGAAGTCGAAGACCAAGGCTGCCTAGCGGAGCCTTCGAGGAAACGCACCAGGCGTTGGGCGTGCCTCTGGTTTGAAAGAGATTCGGTATTCGGCGAAGGTGGCTGAAGTGTTCTGCGCGGCAACCGACAATGTAAGGGAGTGCGCCGGTGATCGCCCTTCGCGACATCCTCGGTGCGTGACGGGAGAGCCCTGAAGGTCGATGGCGAGAAAGAAGAAGGTGTTCCACGAAGAGCATGCGGCCGGAGGACATGAGCGGTGGCTCGTGTCCTACGCGGACATGATCACGCTGCTCTTCTGTCTCTTCCTGATTCTCTACGCGATGTCGAAGGTGAACGAGCAGAAGTTCCAGAGTCTCTCGCACTCCCTGGCCAGTGCCATGGAGACGGAGGCGAAGCCACCTGCGCCGCCACCCAGTGACAACCCCTCATCTGCTCCCGCGGGACTCGTGGTGCCCCTGGCCGTTCCGCCCGACGCCCCTCCACAGAGAGATCCCTCGGCAGACGGGGGCGATGCCGACGCAGATGAGGAGATGCTGCGCCGTCTGGCGGAGAAGCTCAACACCGTGGCGCAGGCACGGGGCTGGAAGCGCCAGCTGCAGGTGCATCGGGAGGATGATGGCCTGGTGGTCACCCTGGTGGCGGACGGAGTGATGTTCGACACGGGTGACGTCGATGTACGACCCGGCGCCATGCCCATCATCCTGGCGGTGGGCCAGGCCATCAAGTCATTTCCAAACCAGGTCCGCGTCGAGGGGCATACCGACAACGTGCCGCTCTCTGGCGGGCCCTACAAGACGAACTGGGGGCTCTCGACCATGCGCGCAACGAATGTGGCCGAGGTTCTCATCCGGCAGTCGAACATCGACCCTTCACGCATGAGCGTGCTCGGATATGGTGAGACGAGACCCCGGCTGCCCAACACGAGTGACGCAAATCGACGCCAGAACCGTCGTGTCGAGATCGTCGTGCTCAAGCGCGACGCCAAGTCTGGTGGCAGAGGAGGAAAGTGATCATGAGCCCTTCAGAGGCCCAACAGAAAACGGAAGATCCCTCGCGCTATCAGCCCTACGACTTCACCCGCCCTGACAAGGTCTCGCACGAGCACAAGTCGGTGCTGCGAAACCAGTCGGTGCCGGCTTGTCGCCTGCTCTGCATCCACTTCGGCACCATCCTGCAGGCCGTCGTCGAAATGTCGATGGTCGAGGTAGAAGACCTTCACTATCGTGATGTCTTCCGCCCCATCGAGGGAGAGCGGGGCGGTCGCGTCATGGGCGTGTTCCTGCCCGGACCAGAGCAGTCACAGGGGCTCGTCATCGCCTCGCTCAACATCATGAACGGCTTTCTCGAGCGCATGATGGGAGGCAACGACATCACGCCCATCTACGAGCGAGAGCGTGACCTCAGCGATTTCGAGAGCAAGCTGTTCGCCAAGGTGCTGCTCAAGATCTTGTCGGTCTATCTGAAGACCTTCGGCGATGACTCGCTCACCCCCAGCATCGACAAGCTCGAGACCGAGGCCACGCTCGTGCCGCGCTCGTATGCCCCTGAAGAGACGATTCTGCGCCAGATCTTTCGCGTGAACATCAATGGCGCCGTCGGGTACATCACGGTGTGCCTTCCCTTCGCATGGTTTCGCCCGAAGCTGCCGCAGATGCGCCACGGCATGGGAGGAGCCTTCGGCCAGGGTCCGCTCGATCCGAAGATGCTCGACGAGGTGGCCACGGTTGATGTGCCGGTCGAGGTGCATCTCGGACGTGGTCGCGTCAGCCTGCGTCAGCTCATGGCGCTTGCCCCGGGAGACGAGATCATGCTCGAGGGTCCCGTTCTGGTGCATGTCTCAGACGTTCCCAAGTTCATTGCAAAGCCCGGATTGCGCGACGACAACATGGCGGTCGAGATTGTCACCCCGTTCGTCGCCGACGGCAAAGACGAATCGTTCACCAGGTCAATCTAACCGGACGCACGGCTTGCAGGCATCTGTCTGCACCCGTTCGTTGAATGGAGGAGGGTCAAGGCCATGACTGAGGGTACGGCACATCAGGCTGAAGGGGCCGACAGCGCGACCCGCGAGTTCGACATGTCCTTGCTCACGAATGCGCGCGCGGCAAGGGCCAACACTGCGGGAGCAGAGGCCATCGGCACGCTGACGCGTCTCTCCCTGGGCACGGGTATCGTGAAGTTCTGGAAGGGTGACCCCAAGCGCTTCCCCATCCGTGAAGAAGAGCGCATGGGTGTTCGTGTCACCATCACGGCGGCGGATACCCAGGTGGAGGGTCTGCTCGTCATCGAGCGCCTGCTGGCCATGGCGGTGGTGAACTGCATGATCGGTGAGGATCGTGACACCCTCATCAGCACCTTCGAAGATCTTCAGCGCTCGGTTCTTGCAGAAGCGCTCGGCGGGGTGGCGTCGGCCGTGCAGGAGGCACTGTCGGCCCAGCTCGCACGGCCCGTGCAGATCTCGGTGATGCCGGGCGTGCTCGAGCGCGCTGAGCTGCTTCTCTCGTCGTCTTCTTGCGTCTACGCGGGCGTCGAGGTCCTCGAGGGAAACAACCGCATCGGTCATCTCGCCATGGTGGTCGACGAATCGGCCCTCGCTGCACAGATCGAGGCCGCTCAGCCCCCCAAGGCACAGGCATCTTCGGCGCCGCAGTCGTTTCCGTCAACATCGTTTCCGCAGCTGGGAACGCGCGATTTGGGCAGCAGCGATACCTCGCAGAACCTGGGTCTGCTCCTCGATGTGCCCATGCAGCTCGTGGCCGTGCTCGGGCGACGCAGCATGAAGCTGCGCGAGGTTCTCCAGATGGCTTCCGGCTCTGTTCTCGAGCTCGACAAGATTGCGGGTGAGCCGCTCGAGCTGCTGGTCAACGGCAAGCTCATCGGGTATGGTGAGGTCATCGTGGCGGATGACAAGTTCGGCATCAAGGTTCGCGATGTCGTCAACCAGGAGGATCGCCTGCGGAGTGCGCGTCTGTGAACCCGAGCACGGCGAACGCGCTGGGGAACTTCCTCTCGCACGGCGCTCCCACCGAGATCTCGAGCGTGCTCCGCGTGGCGGGCATCCTCACGGTCATGTCGGTCATCCCCGCGATTCTCATCTTGATGACGTCGTTCACGCGCATCGTCATCGTTCTCTCGCTTGTGCGCTACGCCATCGGCACCCCGTCTCTGCCCCCCACGTCGCTCATCATCTCGCTTGCGCTCATTCTCACAGGCATCACCATGGCGCCAACGCTGCAGAAGTCGTACGACGATGGAATCGGCCCCTATCTCGACAACAAGAAGCCTGTCATGGAGGCGTACACGGGGGCTATCGCGCCGTTTCGCGACTTCATGTTCCGCTATACGGGCGACAAGGAGCTCGCGCTGTTCGCAGAGGCGGTGAGCCGTGCTCGGTACAAGACCAAGGAAGAGGTGCCCACGGGGGTTCTCATCTCCGCGTTCACCACGAGCGAGCTGCGCACCGCCTTTCAGATGGGTTTCATGTTGCTCATCGCGTTTCTCGTGGTCGATATCGTGGTGGCATCGATGCTCATGGCCATGGGCATGATGATGGTGCCGCCCATGAGCATCTCGTTGCCCATGAAGATTCTCGTCTTCGTGCTCGCCGATGGCTGGTTCCGGGTCATCAAGTCGCTGGTGACCTCGTTCCGCTGACGTTTCGGCCGTGTCACCTTCGACTTGACGGAGGGCTTATAGAGAAGGCATCGGGCCGATGAATCGAGGTTCGGGGATCAGCCCCACGCCGAAGCGTTCTAGAACGGCGGACTCGATCTCTCGGGCAAGCGCCATGACGTCTCGCGCGGTGGCTTGTCCGCGATTCACGATGGCGAGGCAGTGGCTCGACGACAGGCCCGCCTCTCCGCGCTCATAGCCTCTGTAGAACCCCGCGTTCTCGATGAGCCAGGCGGCGGAGAGCTTGTACTTCTCGTCGATCACGTGGTGGGGAGGGACGTCATCGGTTTCGATGAGATCGTGGCTGCGGGCCGCCTCGACGATCCGTTCCCAGGCCTGGGCGTCGACCGTTGGGTTGACGAAGAACGAACCGACGCTGCGGGAATCCGGGTCGTACGAGTCGAGCACCATCGATTTACGACGACGCACCTCAACCACGGCGTGGCGCACCTGAACCAGTGTGGGCGCCCCCAGACCTCGCTCGGCAAGTCTTTCGGAGACCTCACCGTGTCGAACGGTGGGCTCGCCATCGACGACCAGGCGGTAGGTGACCGCGGTCACCACGTAACGGCCCGGCGCGTGCGATTTGAAGAGGCTGTCGCGATAGGCGAAGCCGCACGCCGCCGATTCCAGCTCAACCATGTCGGCCTTCTCGGTGTCAAAGGCGCGCACGACTTCGATGGTCTGTGAGACCTCCTGTCCGTAGGCGCCCACGTTCTGGATGGGGGTGGCCCCGACGCGACCGGGAATCCCCGACAGGCACTCGATGCCGGCCCATCCGCGAGAGACGCAGTGCGCCACGAAGCCATCCCAGGGCTCGCCCGCAAGTGCGGTGACGCGGGCGGATCCAGCGGCCATGGTCGACTTGATGCCGCGCATGTCGAGCTGGATCACGAGGCCGTCGTAGCCGTCGTCTGAGACCACCACATTGGTGCCGCCGCCGAGCACCGTCCAGGGGGTGCTCCGCTCCTCTGCCCAGGCAATGGCGTGCGCCACGCCGTCTTCATCGACGACCTCGCAGAAGAACCGTGCGGACCCGCCCACCCCCAGTGAGGTCAACGGGGCAAGCGGCACGTCGTGATTGATGATGGGGCGCATCGAGGGCGTGCGACTCCTCTCAGAGCAGCCTGGGGAGAGGCCGGGCCGGTTGTCTCAGCCAGGGGTTTCCACGCACCGATGAGGTCCCCTGCTCGTGGCGAGAAGGGGGTGCAGCGCAGCTCGCCAGGGTGATCTGCGAAAGGAGGTCGGGGCTTTCGCAGCGCAAGGAAGCATCATGCTCTCCATTCAGCGCCTTGCCCTTCTTTCAATCGCCGTCGTCGCCCTGGTCGCGTCGGGCTGTCAGGCACCGTCGACCGCGCCCTCGCCCACGCCCGGTACGCCTTCCGCGGCAGGGGGGAAGGGGGGCACGCCGCATCCGGTGTCGTCGGTGTCTACGGCTCCCGCTGTCGCGTCTCCGTCCTCCGCCGCACCCGCGTCCCCAAGCCCAGGGGTACAGCCTGAACCGTCAGCCCAGGCCGCATCGCCACACGCAGGGTCATCGGCCTCCCCTCGTGTCGTTGCACGGGGGCATGGGGTGATTCGCGCTATCGACGCTGACGGTCTCGGGGTGACCATCGAGCATGAGGCCAATGAGTCGCTGGGCGTGGATGCGGGCGTGAGCCACTATCGCGTGGGCGACCGGGCGGTTGTGGCCGACCTGAAGGCGGGTGATGAGGTCGACTATGACGTCGACGTCGGGCCGAACGGCGGGCTGGTGGTCTCGGGCATCGTCGAGATGGGGCGCTAGTTCGCCTCGCCTGGGCTGTACAAGGATGGCCTCCGCGTAAGCGCGGCAGATGCCGGGCTATTGCGTCCCGGTGTACTGGTCAGGATAGGACCCCAGTCGGGCCCGGATCTGGCTTGCGAGACTGGCATCTATGGCTGACAGGGGGCCGAGGCTGGTGCTGTCGTTCGTTACCGGAAGGACGTACTTGCGACCGTCTACGGTGACCTCGAGGGAGCCCAGCTGCACGCTGCGCGATGTGTTTCCGTATCCTTGCGGTGCGGTGTCGTCGCCTCCGCCCTGCCACGTGAACGCGGGCCAGAAGTAGAGCATTCCGTTATGCTCCACCGTGTATTCCTGGCCCTGGAACTGCGTCGTGGCCTTCTGGCAGAGGTTTCCATCGGCGGTTCTCAGCTTGAAGTTGGTCTCAAGGTCACGCTTCGTGCCTGATCGATTGTACACATAGCCCCAGACCACGCACGACATCGGGTATCTCTGCACGCGCATGATTCCCACGACCAGACCACCATCTTGTGTGGGTCTGCTGGCGCTGCCCTGTTCGTCGCTCTTCGCAGGCTGCGTTCGAGTGCCGCCGGAGGGTGCGTCCAACGACTTTGCCGTGAGTGCAGATTGGC
>RGZZ01000073.1 GCA_010028905.1 Pseudomonadota bacterium
CTAGGCGGCGTAGCCCCGGGCGCGGCCTTCCCTCCCCTGCCCCCGAACGCGTAGTCGAACGTCTCCCTCGGGCTGCAGACACAACTCGGGAACCTGCCTCGTCTAACGGAAAAGGAAACGGGCCTTCGGCACCACTGCCGACGGCCCGTTTGCGCTTGCGTTGAGCAGCGCTTCCGCCTGGAGGGCCGCGCGCGGCGGGCACCGGCTCGGGCGCGGGAGGCGCTCGAGCGGCGACCGCCACGTCGGCGATCAGGCTACTGAAACAGCTTCATCAGCTGCTGCGGCTGCTGGTTCGCGTTGGCGAGGATGGAGATGGCCTGTTGCTGAAGGATCTGGGCCTTCGTGTAGTTGACCGTCTCCTGCGCGACGTTGGCGTCTTGAATCGACGACAGCGTGGTGGTCATGTTCTGCTGGGCCACCTGGTTGCTGCTGATGGTGGCCTGCAGGGTCTGCTGCTGGAACGCGCCGAGATCGGCGCGCGCCTTGGCGACCTGCGCGATGGCGGCGTCGATGACGCGGAGCGCGTCCTGCGCACCCGCACCGTTCGTGCCACCGGTGACATCGATGTTCGACAGCTTGACGTTCACGCCCGTGAGCACCGTGGTGCCGGTTGCCGACGTACCGAGGTTGTCGGTGGACATGTTCGAGATGCTGGCGGTGCTGGTCTGGCCCGCGAAGGCCCCCAGCTGCATGATGAGGGAGTTGTTCGACACGGTGACAGAGCCAGCGCTGTTGTTCGGCGGCACCGTGGCGCCGGCGTACTTGACGCTGAGACCGTCCTCATCTTCACCCGTGGCGCCCGTAGCCGTCTGACCATTGCCCACGAAGGCGTGGCCGTTGAACGAGCCCTGGACGTCAAGGCCGTCGACCTTGGCGCCGTTGGTCGCCACACTGCCCGCTTGAACAGATGCAATGGTCTCCGCTGTAGTCACCTTCATGAACCGCAGGCCAGCACCGGCGTCGACAGCTGCCGTGTCCGTAGCCACCGAATTGGATACAGCGCCTGCTGTATTGCCCGTGTTCAGGTTCGAGCCGTAGTCGTTGTTGGTGATCTTGAGCTGCATGCTGTTGGTGAGCGAGGCGGTGACCCCGATACCAGCGTTGGAGACGGCCGAGTTGATCTGCTTGACCGCGTCGGCGAGAGAGGTGCCGCTCTTGATGACCACATCCACCGACTTGGCCGAGGTACCGGTCAGGCCATTGCTGAACGACAGGGTCTCATCGACGTTGGTCAGCGCGGACGAGCTGGCCTGTGTGAGCGAACCAGTGCTCAGCGTGGCGTCTGTCATGCCCCAGATGTTGGCGCCGTTCTTGACCGTCACCCGCATCTCGCCCGACGAGTTGGCCGTCGACGTGGTCGTGCTGTCGACCTGGGCTGACTTGATGACGAGGTTGTTGCCATCGTCGGTCGTGGAGGCCACCACCTTGCCCTTGAGGGCCGAGTTGCTGTTGATGGCGTTCACGGCCTGAGACAGGTTCAGTCCGCTGATGTCAACCACCACGTTGCCACCACTCGACGAGAGGTTGCCCGCCGTTGCGATGGTGACGGTGGAGCCCGCAGCCGCTGCGGTGGTGCCCGTGCCGCCCGAGCCGGTGACGGCGACCTGCTTCAAGCCGCCGCCTGCAACCGAGCCCTGGGTGGCCGCCTGGGTGACCTGCATCGTGTAGACGCCGGCCTTGGTGGACGTGGTGGTGTTCGTCACCGACGCATTGGCGTCGGTCGCCGTGCCACCGATGCCCGCGCTGCCGTCGAGCAGCTTCTTGTTGCCGAACTGGGTGTTCGACACGATGCTGCTGATGGTCGACAGGGCGTCCTTGATCTGCTGCTGGTCGGCTGCCTGCGCCGACGCGTCGTTGACACCGGCGTTGGCCGCGTGCAGGGCCAGCGTGCGCATGGCCTGCAGCTGCTTCGAGATCTGGTCCATCGCGCCTTCGGCGGTCTGCACCAGGTTGATGGCGTCATTGGCGTTGGCGATGGCCTGTCCGAGGCCGGTCACCTGCGACTGGTACTTCTGGGCCTGAATGAGCCCCGAAGGATCATCGGCGGCGCTGTTGATGCGCATGCCGCTCGACAGACGACGAACCGACTGGCTGTAGGAAGCCGAGTTGGCCTCGAGGTTGTTGATGATCCCCTGAGCATTCAGGTTTGTGTTGACACTCAAACCCATGGTAGGGTTCCTCCTTCGTTGTGATTACAGACGATTGAATCAACCGTCGAGGCCGTCCCGGGGGCAGACCTCGAACCGCGACGGAGCTTCTCCGACGCGCGTATCGCACTCTCAGCCTGTAGCACTCACCTCCCCCGGGACTTCCAAACGTGTTGCGCTCATCACTTCGTGCGACCCACATCGCGGATGAGCAGGCGCTGAATCTCGTTGTCGATCTGGAGCGACTTCTGGCCGAACTCGAACGACCGCATCGACATCATGTAATCGGTCATCTCGTGCATCGGGTTGACGTTGGCCATCTCTACGTGACCCGTCGTGACCGTTGCGTTCATCGGGGTGAAGGTGGCGCCTGGTGCTTCGTAGGACGCGCGTCCCGCTGGCTGCAGCGCCGCCGCGGCTCCTGGGTCGACCACCAGCAGCTGGGCCACCCGCTGCCCGTTCTGGTGAAGCGAGCCGTCCTCGCCCACATCGACCGGGGCGCGAGGGTCGAGCTTGATGTCGCCCCCCCCGCGCCCCTGCACGGGGCGACCGTCGGCGCTCGTGAGCGTGCCGTCAGCGGTCATCTGGAACGAGCCGTCCCGGGTCAGCTGCTGCCGCCCGTTGCTCGAGAGCACGAACCAGCCGCCGTCACCTTTGATCGACACGTGCATCGCCCCGCCAGTGGCGCTGAGGGTTCCCTGGGTGCGGTCGAGCACGGTCCGGAAGCCGCCGCCGTCGTTGAACGGCAGCATTCGCTTGTAGCCGGAGGTGCTCACGTTCGCCAGGTTCTGAGCCATGACGTCTTGACGCATGACTTCCTCGCGCATCGTGCCGACGACGATCTTGTCGATGGGCATCTCGGTCGCCCCTCTCTGAGACTTCGCCAAGAGTATCGTCAGAAATCCACAACGATTAAGAGGCAGAGGGGGCTTAATTTTCCCGGAGCGATGCCGATAAACATGGCTTGAAGGTGTGTCTTCGCGCCGGACATCCCTTCGGGTCACGAGGCGGCCCTTCGGAGCGCGCGACGCCAGCTCAGCCAGACAGTGCCATGAAGAAGAGATGCCAGGCAGCCTGTAGAAAGAAGTTCACATGCACGCGCGCGTGGGTCACCCCACCTGGCAAGCTGGTCGACCCGGCCCCAGACCCGACCCACGCGAAACCTGCTGAAACCTGCTATACATATATAGTAGGCGCGCAGACCACCAGAGAAGAGGCACGAGAACAGGGTGAACCCGCCTTCTGACAGCAGCGGCGCAAGAATTTTTCGAAAGGGGCTTAACTGATCGTGCCCGATGTCGATAATTGGGTCAGAACTGCAACAGACCACTCGGGCAGTGAACACGGGCTCGAATCGCTCCGGCTGAAGCTGAGGGCGGGCGAGCTGGGGACCCTCCCCTTCGTCATCCAGAATCTGTTGCAGATGCTGTCGAACCCCAACTCGTCGGCGAAGCAGCTAGGACAGGTGGTGGCGGCAGACCAGGCCCTCTCGGCCGCGGTCCTTCGCCTGGCCAACTCGGCCTACTACGGCTTCAGCCAGAAGGTCAGTGACGTACGGCAGGCGGTGACACTGGTCGGCTACGGCTCGCTCCGCGAGCTGGTCATGTCCATCACCAGCTACGATCTGATCTTCAAGCACGGCGGAATGGTGTTCGACCGACAAGAGCTGTGGAACCACGGTCTGGCCGTCGCCTGCACGGCGCGCGTCCTGGCCCGCCGCACTCGCCTGATCCCCGGCGAGGTGGTGTTTGTCGCGGGGATCCTGCATGAAGTCGGGTTCACGCTGATCGATCAGCACGCGCACAACCTGTTCGTGAAGATCGTGACGCACGCCCGCAAGCTGGGGCAGAGCATGGTCACCATCGAACGCGACCTGGTGGGCGTGACGCACGCCGAGGTGGGAATGTGGGCCGCACAGGCCTGGAACCTCCCCCCCGTGCTGCAGAGCGCGATACGCTACCACCACGAGCCGTTCAAAGCTGGCGAGCATGTGCTCCCCGCAGCCATCGTGGCGGCGGCCGACCTGCTGTGCCGCGACCCGTACACCATCGAGCGTGAACAGGTCGAGCAGCTCAGGGTGCTGTCTGACTACCTCAAGCTCACGCGCAACGACCAGGTTGCCGTGATGCAGGCCGCCCAGGATGAGGTCAAGAACGTCAGCTCCTTCCTGGGAGTGGCGACCGGCGCGAAGTAGCGCCGACGGTCGAGGCGCCCACGGCACCGCCGAGGGCACGAAAGAAGAAGTGTCATGAAGATCGAGAGAAACATCGAACCCGAGCGAGTGAATTCGGTGCAGGCCGCCCGCGACATCCAGGCCGTGGGTGGGCAGACTCCCCTCGCCGCGGCCGCCTCGAGCGCGCCGGTGGTGAACCTCTCGGGCAACGCCCAGAACGTGCAGAAGCTCCGCGATGCCGTCGACCAGGCGCCCTCCGTGCGCTCCGAGAAGGTCGAGGCGCTGCGCAAGAAGGTGCAGAGCGGCACGCTCGACATCGATACCCAGAAGCTCGCCGACCTGCTCGAAGGCCAGCTGCGCGATGTCTAGCTCGTGGGAGACGCTCAAGGCGGCGATGGGTGACCTGCTCGCCATCTGCACCACCGAGCAGGAAGCACTCGTGACGATGCAGGCCGAGAAGGTGGCCCTGTGCCAGAACCAGAAGGCGGGCGCCCTCAGCACGGTGCACCGCATCTGGTCTGACCTGGCCGCCCAGGCCGCCAGCGCCCCTCGCGACATCCTCGCCATGGCCGACCAGTGCCGCCGAATCAATGAGACGAACCGCAGCATGCTTTCGCTCACCCTGAAGTGCATCGACCAGATGATGAACGTCGCGGGCGCGACGCGCGCCGCCACCTACGGGCCAAGCGGCGCCCAGGCGATGCAGCGCGGCTTCATGGACGTGCGCATCTAGGCGCTCCCTCTCGGTACCCCCACGCGCCAGCGATGTGGCCCCTGCGCCACACCACGCTGGCGCTTTGCGTCTCCGTGAAGACTGCCCAAAACGATTTCTCGCCCGGACCCGACAGATGACTTAAGAGAGCTCTCGTCGCCGCCGATATAAGGGGAGCGGCGCAGCGGTGAACGCTCACAGATGCGCCCAGAGCATACGCAAGGAGGGCAGACATGGGTTTCGACGGTCTCTCGTACGCATCGCGCGCCCTCCAGTCGTATCAGGCAGCGCTCGACGTCACGGGTCAGAACATCTCGCAGATGAGCGCGCCTGGCTACACGCGCCAGCGCATCACCCCCACGCCTGGCGCAGCTCCCGTGGCGGGCATCAGCGGCAGCAGCGGCTACATCGACGTCACGGCCTACACCGACACGGGCGTGCAGCGGCTGCGCAACAACTTCCTTGACCACGCCTATCGGGCCCAGGCCATCAACGTGGGTTCGACATCGGCCACCAGCACCGTGCTGCAGAAGATCAGCGCCGTCTTCGACGAGACCCGCGCCAACGGCATCATCGCGGCCTCGAACCAGCTCAACAACGCCCTGCTGCAGGCCGGCCAGAAGCCAGCCGACATGCAGCTCCGTCAGGCCGTGCTTTCACAGGCCAGCGCCCTGGCCAGCACATTTCAAGACAAGTCGAACCAGCTGCAGCAGGCGGCCAGTGACGCCCAGAACCAGATGAACGAGGCGCTGGCTTCGGTGAACAGCGCCTTGCAGCAGCTGGCCACCCTGAACAACTACCTTCCCGGAAACCCCACCACCGATACCAACGCCGTGCTCGACAAGCGCGACCGCATCCTCGACGACCTGTCGAAGAGCCTGGGCATCACGGTGGCGCCCCAGCCCCAGGGAGACCTCGTGGTCTACGCCGGGGGCATTCCGCTCGTGTTCGGTCACACCGCGCGCACCCTGCAGGCCACCACCGACACCAGCGGACACGTCACCATCTCGACGGAGACCGGCAAGCCGGTGGTGCCATCGGGGGGCCAGCTCGGCGCGCTGCTCACCCTGCAGAACGACACCATCCCCGGAATCGTGAACCGGATCAACACCCTGGCCACGACCCTGGCGAGCAACGTGAATCAGCGCCTGGCCAACAGCTATGACCTGCAGGGCGTGTCGGGGTCTCCGATGTTCAAGGTGTTCGCGGGTGCGAACGGCGTGGCCACGAGCCCCGACGTGCAGTTCGTCTCCGCCACGGGGCTCACGGCCCCGGGCACCTACGACGTGAAGATCACCCAAGCCGCGGCACAAGGCCACGTGCAGGGACGCGCCCTCACCGTGGCGCAGGTGAGTGGCTCGGGCGGCACAGCCAATCAGGTAGCGCCTCCGGGCGCAACGCTCACCATTCAGGTGGGGGGCAACAGCGTGCCGCTGGCCATCGGTGGCAACGGCCTCTCCGACGTGATCAACACCATCAACAACAACCCCACCCTTCGCAATCTGGTGACCGCCTCGGCCTCGGGTTCGAACCTCGTTCTGACCACACAGGGCATCTCGAACAGCACCGCCGACCTCACCGTGACCTTCAACAGCCCGACAAACGCCTTCGGCCTGAACGCAGGTGGAGGTGGCGTGCAGACCACGGTGGAGACAAGCGCGGGAGCACGCGCACGCCTGGCCAGCAACGAGACGCTCACCTTCACCAACGGCGCGGGGCTGAACACCCAGATCACCCTCACCGCAGGCACCATCATCTCGACTGCGGTCACGCAGGTGAACACCGTGCTGCAGGCCGCTGGTATCGATGTGACCGCCGCATTTGGCGCAGGCGTCTTCAGCCTAACCAACAATGCCTACGGCAGCGGCGCGAACGTGAAGAACACGGTGACCTCGTCGCTCGACAACTCGCTGGCCGCCAACGGTCTCGGACTGATGACGGTGGCCAACACCGTGGGCACCATCGCTGACGCAGCGAACGCCGTGCTCTTCAATCAGCAGAGCGCAGGGCAGGACGTGGCGGGAAGCATCAGCGGCAACCCCGCAACCGGGGTGGGACAGATCCTCACCGGCACGAGCGGGGGCCCCACGGGACTGGCCCTTCGCTTCACAGGCACGGCTCCGCCTGTCGGGTTCGACGCCGGCCAGATCAGCGTCACCAACGGGAAACCGGTGCTGCAGATGTCGATGGTGCTCACCGACCCCGGCAAGCTGGCCCTCGCAACGGGCTCGATGCAGAGCGCTGCGGCCCTCACATCGAAGACGACCCCCATCAACCCCGGGCTGTCGCTGGCGAGCTCGAACACCCTCTTCAGCGTGCCACTCGGCACCACCAGCGGCACGCTGCTGGTGAACGGGCAGCAGGTGAACTGGGACAACAGCCAGACCCTCAACGACGTGCTCTCGAGCCTGCCTGGCGTGCACGCGACCTTCGATCCGGCCTCCCAGACGGTCATGCTGGTGCGCGATCCGTCGGTGGGCAAGACCGGCCCCGCCATCACAATCTCTGACCTCACGGGCAATCTCGCCGCCACGCTCGGCCTCGACACGGCCGTCATGAGCAACGGGGTGCCCGGCAGCGGAGACACCGCGCAGTCGCTGATGGACGCGGTGAGCGGTCCGGCCGTGGACGTCGGACAGCCCCCCATGGGAATCGAGGGCATGCGGGTGTTCGAAAGCGACATCGCGCTGCAGGCCTCCCTCGCCACCCAGGCCAGCACGGCGGCGGAGCAGGTGCAGACCGCCCTCGACACCCAGCGCCAGCAGGTCAGCGGCGTGAACATCGATCAAGAATCTGTCGACCTCATCCAATACCAGCGCGCCTACGAGAGCGCGGTGCAGCTCGCCAAGGCACAAGACTCGCTGCTCACCACGCTCATCAGCATGGTGAACTCGCGCTGAGCGAGACAGGAGGCTGACCCATGAGAATCACAAGCGCAATCCAGTACGGCGCCATGCAGGAGAACATCGCGCAGGCAACCGCGCAGATGTACAAGTATCAGCAGCAGGTCTCGAGCGGCAAGGCCCTCAGCGCAGCCACCGACGACCCGGTGGCCTATGCGCGGGTGACGCAGCTGAAGCAGTCGACCACCCAGCAGGAGCAGTACTCGCAGACCATCCGCACGGTGGAGACATCGATGCAGAGCTACGAATCGAACCTGCAGAACGTCACCCGTCTGATGAACCAGGCCCGCTCCCTCGGGCTGCAGGCCGCCAACGACACAATCGATGCCCAGGCGCGCACCCAGATCGCCTCGCAGATCGACTCCCTCGTCAGTCAGGCCCTCCAGGCCGCGAATGCCAACAGCAACGGGCACTTCATCTACGGAGGGAGCAAGGATCAGACTTCGCCCTACACGGCGGTGACCGACGCGACAGGCAAGGTCACGGGAGTCACCTACAACGGCGACGCACGGGTTGCCTCGGCCGATGTGGGGGGGGGCGCCAAGGTGAAGACCGGGGTGAGTGGCGCCGATGTCTTCGGTGTGACTCCGGGAGACCCCAACAGCGTCATCGGTTCGCTCATCGCCCTGCGTGATCAGATCACCAGCGGCAAGGCCCAAAGCATCTCTGACTCGATCCAGGGCATCGACAACGCGATGCAGAGCGTGTCCGGAACGAGGGCGCAGGTGGGCGTGCGCATGCAGCATCTGGGCGCCCTGGCCCAGGTGAATCAAGAGACCCTCACCGCCATCAAGGGCGAGCAGTCGTCGCTGGAAGACACAAACCTTCCCGACGCCATGACCAACCTCAT
Organism: Pseudomonadota bacterium; assembly: GCA_010028905.1. Taxonomy (NCBI): domain Bacteria; kingdom Pseudomonadati; phylum Pseudomonadota; species Pseudomonadota bacterium. The sequence goes on from RGZZ01000073.1 coordinate 8,786, forward strand.
GAGGATGCAGACGACCTACCAGGCTGCCCTCACCGTTGCCGCCAAGGCCTCGCAGCAGACCAGCCTGCTGAGCAAGCTGCAGTAGAACCGAGACCACCCACGCGCTTCTGGTTGCACAGCCTCCAGGCCCAGCGCTCGAGACAAAGCCGCTGAAGGCCGCTCCCAGAGAAATAAAACCCCCCCGTCAACCGCGGGGGGGTTTCTCTTCCAGAGGCCGCAGGCTACGGCGTGTTCGTGACTCACTCAGGGCTGCGCGTCGCCCGTTGAGAGCGATGCGATGGCGTCCTTGATGAGGCGCGACTGGTTCTCGGTCGTGGCGCTCAGGCCAGGGAGATGCGCCGTGAGACGCGCACGCTCGTCCGGTGTGAGGCACGACAGGATCTGCTTGCGAAGGGCCGTCTGACGCTTGCGCGCATCGGCATACGTGGCCTGGGCCGCGTCGATCTGGGCCGCCTGGGAGCGGCTGAGCATCACCGAGGTGTTCTCGAGCGCGATGGCCCCGCGCAGAACCTCGTCGGCCGTGAGGGCGGCCGCCTCGTCGAGCGGACGACCTGCATCTGCGGGAACCTCGGCACCATCGGCCACCTTGGTCAGCACGGTGTGAACCTTGTCTTCGAGCTCTGCGCCTTGCATGGCGGCGTACTGCTCACCCTGGATGAGCGGGAGCATCGTCTTTAGCTGCTCGTCTGAGAATGCGGCGCGCGCCTGGTCGAGCGCCTTGCGCCCCTCGTCATTGGCCTGCTGGAGCTGGGTCAGGGCATCGACCATCTCGGTGCGGCGGGCATCATCGAGGGTGAGGTCAACCTGGGGAATCGCACCGGCCAGGGCGAGGCAGACGTCATTGGCGCGCAGCGGGCGACGCACCGAAGCCGCCGGGCGCGCGGCACGCGCCTCGACGTGCGGCTCGGTCTTCGGCACCGCAGAGAGCGCTCGGGGACGCACCGATCTGCGGGGCTGCGCGGGCGGCGTGCTGAGCGCTCGCTCCTCTCCCAGGCTCGCAGCCTCGCGCATGGACGGCAGCGAAGCCGCCGACACAGGTGCGCATCGCTTGACCACCCAGAGCGCCTGCCCGATCACCAGAATCATCAACAGGCACAGCACCGTGAATCGCGATACAGCCGGCGTCTGGGTGGTGGGGGCGACACGCCCGCGTCCGTACGGGGTGAGCTCGAGGTTCTGCAGCATGATCTGTTCGGCTCCTTCTCCAGATGAATCAATCTTCGGTTGATGAGGTCACGGGAATGCCCCAGCGCTTGCGGAGCGAGGCCGCCACATCTTCTCCCACGAGCTCCTCGCCCTGGGGCGCGGGAGCGCTGGGGGCCTGGGTCACGACGATGGTCTCCGCACGGCGCATGATCTCCTCGAAATCGAGGGGGCGCTCGACGATGGACGGTCGCTCGGTTTCGACCGCAGCGGTGGGGGCCACCCCTGCAACCGAGGTCGCGGCAGCCGCGGGTGTGCCGATGGAGAGCCCCATTCGCAGCGAACCCACCCAGAGCTCGAAGTTGAAGCCCCGGCGCTCGGGGGAAGGTGCGGACGCAGGTGCCAGGATCCCAGCCCCCTCGCGGTCACGGTCGCTCGAACGGCCGCGGCGGGCGGACTTCGAAGCACGTGCGCTCACCGCGCGCGGCACGAGCAGGAGCGTCGCCGCCGAACAAGCCACCGATGACACCCCCCACGCCACCGTGGGGCGAAGCCACGCGCAGGCCAGCGTGAGGTATCCCACCGCCAGGCACCCGAAGACGAGAACCGCCCGCCCACGGCCCGACGCGGCTCGGGGACGTGCCACGGGCTCATCGCCCATGGGCGGGAGCTCATCGCTCATCACGACGTCGAGTCGACCGCCTCCCGTCGCTGCGGCAACGGGCCGCCCGACCGGCAGCATCAGCTGCAGACCGAGGGCCGCGCTGCACGCCGCCGAGACGGCGAAGTGCATGTCACTTCCGCTGACGAAGGCCATGAACAGCCCGAGGAAGCCCAGGGTCACCATTGCGTAGAAGGGCAGACGGGCCATTCGTTCATCTCCTTCCCTTCTCTCGGCGCTGACGCCGAGGGAAGGACTTGCTGATTCGACCGGCGTAGACGCGACACGACCGATCTGTGGGGGCAGACCAGCGAACCTCTGCCGTCAGCACACCTGTCGAGGTGCACTGACCGGCGTCGATTCTCTGGCTCGGTCACTTGCATTGTCGATGCACCCAGAGAACACTTCTGCGCGGGGAGGGAAATTTTCATGAAGTGGCTGCGCGCTCTGCAGCAGGCGTTTCGCCCCGCCTCTGATTCCAGCTCCGCCTACACGGAGAAGCGCGACACCTGGCGCGTGTTCCACGAGGTGAGGCTCGAAGGGGTGCGCGCGTCCGGCGAGCGGGTCGAGCTCATCTCAACCAACTTCGGTCCCGGCGGCATGGGCGTCGAGAGCACGAAGCCCATGAAGAAGAACGACACGCTGAAGCTGGATCTCGAGCTCCCGGGGGTGCAGGCCGAGGCCTCGGCCCGTGCTGTCTGGGTGAATCGCACCTCGAGCGGCGGCGCCTACGAAGTCGGCCTGAAGTTCGCCGCGGGCTCGCGTGAGTTCGTGCAGACCCTTCTCGACGATTGTCGCTTGTCCATCCAGAACCCGAAGGAGCGTCGACGGCTGCCACGCGTTCGGGTCGACAGCATGGGCGCCGAGATCGGGCTGCCCACCGGTCAGGTGATCCGGGCGCGCGTGCAAGACCTCTCGGTGGGGGGAGCGCTGCTGCTGAGCACCGTCAGCCTCGAGAAGGGAACGCGCTTCACTGTCCGCGTGAACCTGGGGGAACAGGTGGAGGCCCTCATCTTCCAGGCGAGGGTGGTTCGAATCGGTCCCCCCGGCGAGCTGCGAACCATTCCCCTCTCGGTGCAGTTCCTCGAGATCTCCGATAGCCAGCGAAACGTGCTGGCCTCATACGTGGGCAGGCTCCTTCAGTCGGACTGATGGCGGGAGCGCTCACGGCGCACTGCCGTCAGCACCGGGAGAGTCGACACCCTGCCCTCCCTTTCGCTGCCGGGTAGACGACATCTCGTCGAGATACAACGTCTCAGCCCGCTGCTGCTCCTTGGTGTAGTCCTCGAACTGACGCTCACGCAGCTTCTCGACCGCCTTCTTCTGCTGGGTGGCCCGGACGAGCTCGGCGCGAACTCGGTCCACCTCGGCATCGGCATCGGCGATGCGCGCGCGCTGCGCGTGCATGCGTCCATCGAGCGCGCCGATGTACTCCATGTAGGTCATGACCTCATGGATGTCGACCACGCCGCGCTGTCGACGCTCGAGCTCGGCACGATAGGTCGCCGCGGTGGCCTCCAGCTCTGCAAGCACGACCCGTTCCGCCTCAGAGATGCGCATGCGCTCGGCCAGCCGGGCCTGCACACGCTGCTCTCCGAGCTTGCGCATCTCGAGGAGCGACTCGAGCTGAAAGGTAAACTTGCGGGCCAATTGAAACTCCTCATGAACGCAGTCGCGTCTGACGCGCACGCGCTCTCATGCGCTCATCTTAGAGATGAGGCGCCCCAGACGTCAATGGGAAGCATCATGCCGGATCTGTCGCGAACCACGAGAATCAGAGGCACATCCTGGAGAGCCTGCCTGTGGGGAGTGGCGGCGAGCAGTTCGGAAGAGGGGGTGAAGCTGTGCACTCGATGACAGCGCTCGTGGTCGACGACTCCCGCGTGGCGCGCATCGCCGTGATGCAAGGCCTGCGCGAGTCGAAGCTGGCGAGCTTCACCTTCGTCGAGGCGCCCGATGGGATCGAAGCGCTCGAGATCCTCGCAAACGAGGCCATCGACATCATCTTCCTCGACTGGAACCTCCCCCATCTCGACGGGCCCGAAGTGGTCAAGGAGCTGCGCCGAAGCCGTCGCACGGCAAGCATTCCCGTCGTCATGGTGACCTCTGAGCGCTCGCTGGGGAAGCTCATGCAGGCCGTCGATGACTCAGAGGTCGACGGTTACGTGTGCAAGCCCTTCACCGTCGACGAACTCGTACAGCGCTTGACCCCCCTGTTCGAGCAGATCCGTTCGGGCAGGCCACGTGGTGCGAAGAAGGATGCGGGTGCAGAGAAGAAGGGCGGCTTTCTCCGGCGGCTGCTCGGCCGCGAGTGAGACGAGACGCGGCAGGTCACCCGAGCACGCAGGCGGAGAACGTGTTGAACGAGCTTCTGAAAGGGTTCATCGCCGAGACGAACGAGTCGCTCTCCCGACTCGAGAGCGACCTGACCGACCTGCGCAAGACCCCACTCGACGAGGGGCTTGTGGGAAGCATCTTCCGCGTCTTTCACAACCTGAAGGGAAACGCGGGCCTGTGCGCTCTCCCGCGGCTCGAAGCGCTGGCGCACGCCGCGGAGACCCTGCTTGACGCCGTGCGCGATCACCGCGTGAACGCCGATGAACCCGTGATTCGCGCCCTTCTTGCCGCGGCAGACGCCGCAAAGAACCAGGTCGATCACATCGCGGTGAGCGGTCGTGAGCTGGAGGCCGACCACACCGACCTGAAGCGCGTCCTGGTCGACCTCGCCTCCGGTGCCATGCCCGAAAGCAACCCCAGATCGGCCGAGCGCGCAGACACCACCGACCCATCGCTCTGGGTCGGGCTGGAAGGCAGCGTGCGCATCGACGTTCCCCTGCTCGACGGACTGCTCGAACGAGCACAGCGGCTTTCCACCGCGGCGGCGCAGCTGACGCGACACGCCGCGACCATTGGCAAAGACCCCAGTCTCAACCGTCTCTCCACCACCATCGGTGCGCTCTCCGACGAGATCGAGGAGCTGACCCTCCGCGCTCGTCTGCAACCCATCGGCACGGTCTTCGACAAATACCCCCGTCTCGCGCGACGGCTGCAGGCGAGCGCTGATCGAAGCCTCGAGCTGCGCATCCAGGGGCGCGACGTGCAGATCGATCGCACCATCCTCGAGGCCATCACCGACCCCATCACCCAGCTGGTTCGCAACGCCGTGGTGCACGGCATCGAGACAACCGAGAGCCGCATGCAGGCCGGCAAGCGCCCGACGGGGCGGCTCGATCTCCGCGCCCACGCAGAAGACCGGTATGTTCACATCGAGATCAGCGATGACGGAGCCGGCATCGATCCGGCAAGGGTTCGTGCAAAAGCAGTGGAGATGGGCCTGATCGGTGCAGACGAGGCCCAACGGCTCAGTCATGCCGACACCATGCGCCTCATCTTTGCGCCGGGCTTCTCGCTCTCCGCGGAAGTCACGCGCCTGAGCGGACGAGGCGTGGGACTCGACGTGGTGAAGACCAACCTCGAGAGCGTGGGCGCGACCATACAGGTCGAGAGCCGGGTGGGACGAGGCACGACGTTCACCTTGCGCATTCCCGCAACCCTGTCGTATCCGCTGTCGCTGGTGTTCTCGTGGGGCGGGAACCGCTACGCGGTTCCAGAGGAACGCCTGCTTGAGATCATTGCCGTCGCACCGCAGGCTCGCGCCGAGAGATACGAGACTGTGCGCGGCATTCGCACCTACCGCCTCCGCGACAGCCGGCTGCCCCTGGTCCTCCCCCCGAGCCATGATGACACCGAGCACATCTGGGAGTTCATCATCGCGCTGCAAGGCGACGACGCTCCTTTCGGCGTGGTGGCAGAATCGATTCACGGCAGCGAGAAGCTGACGGTGCGCCCGCTCCCGGACACCCGCGCGGCCCGCACAGGAATTCTGGGAACCGCCTCGCGCGGCAACCGGGAGATGACGTGGGTGCTCGACCCGGTGGGCCTCTCCGCCGGTCTGAACTCCGCGTTCAAGCGCCAGGCCACGCGCAAGCCCGCGTTGCGCGCCGCACGCGTGAAATCACCGAGCCCGCGGGAACCCGCGGGCCGCGCTTCACAAGGCGCCCGGCGCGGGCCCACGCCCCCCACACCCGTGACGCGACCGCGGCGCGCGCTCATCGTTGATGACACCGCCTCGATGCGACGCCTCATGCGACGCATGCTGGCCGAGCTCGGATTTGAGATCGAGGAGGCGCTGAACGGCCGCGAGGCGCTCGAACGTCTCTCGTCACACGAGGGGATCGAGTTGATCATGGTCGATTGGAACATGCCGGAGATGAACGGCATCGACTTCATCCGATCGGTGCGTGCCAATCCCCGCTACAACCCCATCACGATCATGATGGTCTCCACCGAGGCCGATCAGCGGAAGGTCACGCGCGCGCTCGAGGCTGGGGCAGACGATTACATCAGAAAGCCCTTCACCCCCACCGTGATTGCCAAGAAGCTCGGCCTCATCGGCTGGATCGCCCAATGACCCTGGCGGCGAGAGCCGACGTCGCGGGCCACGGCTGCACCTCTTGCACCCGAGGGAGACAAAATTGCGGAGAGGGCTTAACTGCCGCTCGTATGAGCCGATAACGACCGGGGACGCAGACCGCCGGACCGGCAGAGACGAGGCAGAGCCATGGACGCTGCAGCAGACGTGACGTCACGA
>RGZZ01000074.1 GCA_010028905.1 Pseudomonadota bacterium
AACGAGTAGACGGCGAAGCCGTCGCGGTCCTGGCCCACGACGTAGACCGTGTCACCCATGCGCACGGGAGGCGATGACGACACCGGCGCCAGGTCGTAGAAGCCCCACATCACGTCGCCCTTGCCCGCGTCGAGGGCGACGAGGCTCGACACCTGCGTGGGCGGGGTTCGCTCGGCCAGCTTGGGATGGGTGATCTGCATGGTCTGCTCGAGCAGCAGCGAGTCGCCCGCCAGCGCCAGGGTGCGCATGCCCTGCTGGTAGGGCGTATCGGCGGCGCGGTGGCTCCACTCGAGCTGACCGCTGGCCGCGTTCGCGCTCACCGCTCCCGGCGTGTCGGAGCCGCTGAGCGGCCCCGGCGAGTGCGACGGGAAGAACAGGCTGCCCCCCACAACGGCGCCGCTGGGATCGACATCGATGCCATCGGCCTGGGAGATGGTCCAGAGCGTCTTGCCGGTGGCGATGTCCTTGGCTTGCAGCGGCTCACCCGGCTCGAACACGAGAACCAGCCCCTGCGGGGTGATCTTCACCACATGCTCTGACTGCCAGAGCAGCTTGCCGCTGCTCGGATCGAGGAAGCGGGTGAGGTGGTTCTCGAGACCGTCGGGCGACTGAAGCACGAGCACCTTGTCGGTCTGCACCAGCACCGAGGGGCGCGCCTCTGCCTGGGGCTGACGCCAGACCGTAGCCCCCTTGTCGAGCGACAGCGCCGTCCACGCAATCTCGGTCTGCAGGTTGGGATCGCTCACATAGAGGCGCTGCCCGCCGGACACCACCCGCCACGGCTCTCCGGGGACGAGCTTGCGGCGCCACACGATCTTGCCGTCGGCGTAGGAGAGCATCGCCATGGGGCAGGCCTGCCACTCGGCATCGGACATGCCCTTGGGGCGCACCTCGCCTGGCCAGGTCACAACCCCCGCGGGGGTGAGGCGCGCCCGATAGCCGGGGCGCGCTTCCGGATTGGCGCCCCAGCGCACCTTTCCGCTCTCGATCTCGAGGGCCTCGGGCCAGCGATCGCCCTGCACGACGACGAGATCGTCATGCAGGCCCAGCACGCTGCGGGCGCCCTCGCCGTGGAGATCATCTCCCGGCTGGTTGCGCGTTCCGGAGACGTGATCGCCCCCCGGCGGAGGGAAGGGATGCGACCACGCGTCTCCCCCCGTCTTGAGATCGACCCGCGCGACATGCTCCCAGTTCTGAACGAACACGACCACGTCACCTTGATAGGGGAAGGCCACGGCATCTTCGCGGGTCCACCGCGCGCGCCCAGTGGTCGGGTCGATGCCGCTCACCACGTTGCGCAGCCCATCGCTGTACTTGACACGGTGGGGAACCACCACCACGTCCTTGCCCACCAGAACCGGCAGCACCTCGCGCGCCTTCAGCGAGGTCGACCACGACAGTCCGCAGATGTCGTGCAGCCGATCCATGGCCTTCTTCCAGGCGCCGTCCTCCACGCTGGCGCGAGCATAGCCGCGCCACGCGGCGACGGCGCCCAGCCAGCGCCCCTGCTTCTCGTTCTGCACGGCCTCGATCTCGTACATGGCCGCCGCCGAGTGGCTGTCGTTCGACGTGGCCACGGTCTTCTGCGGGGTCGGCTTCGCCGGATCGGCCGCTGCGGGGCGGGCGCCGACAAGGAGGCCGCCCAGGGCGACGCTTCCGCAGAGCATGAGACCGAAGAACCCCTGCTTGAGCCGGGGGAGCGAAGTGCGCTCAAACGTGGGAGAGAGGCGGGCGCGTCGGAACATGGCAGGCAAGATCACTTTCGCGAGGATTGAATTTTCTTCGACATCGGCACGCCTTCCCCTTCCCCGACTCCCCGCTTCCAAGACCGAGACGACGTGGCCCGGCCACCCTGTGCGACAATCGCCCCACCCACGTCGGGAAAGGTGCGACGACGTTGAAGAATTTTTTTCGAGATCCAGAAGGAAACGGTGAATAATCTTCACGAAACTATACGGTCCCCCCAGTTTCAGGGGGTCAGATCCAACCTCATCACTGCGGCTCCACACCATGGACAAGGGAGGGTGGCTCACGTGCCGACGCGCGGATTCTCACTGTCAGCGGGCGTTCTCACCGTCACCGCGCTGACCGTCCTCCTCCTCGTGCCACTGCCCCTGCACCGCCTCGGCACCCGCCTTGCCCACGCCAACTACACCGCCTTCGCCCAGGGCCTCGACACCGTCTCCGACCGCTGCACGGTGGGAAGCCTCGCGCGGGCCGCGCAGCGCATCGTGGCGCGCCGCGCCAGACACGCCGCCACGATCTCGGCCTTTGGCGGCCGCACGGTGCGTGACGCGCACGCCAGTGCCTGGAGCCCCATCGTGGCGGGCATCGAGTTCCGTACGGTGACGTTCACCGCGGGCACCGGAGAGGCGATGCGCCTGTTGCAGGTACGCGTGAACCCGACCGTGGCAAGCCTGCGCCTCCACAGCACCGGCGCCGCGGCCGACGTGCCCGCCCTGGCCCGCCGCGCCAATGCCATCGCCGCCATCAACGCCAGCTACTTCGACGCAAACCGGCAGCCGCTCGGCTACCTGAAGATCAACGGGCGGGTGCGCAACGGTTCCATCGCAACAGGCGCGGCCTTCACCGGGGTCTTCACCATGACGGGGAACGTTCCCCAGATCGTGAGCCGAGAGCGGTTCAACCCCACCGCCGTCGACACCGCGCTGCAAGCCGGGCCTCGCCTCGTGGCCCACGGCGCGCCCACGAAAGGCCTGCGCGAGACCCGCTCCTTCCGCCAGACCGGCGTGGCGGTCACCAACGACGGCCACATCGTCATGTACGCCACCGACGGCTCGTATCGCGGCGCCACATGGGCCGAGATGCAGTCGCTCCTCACCGGTCCGAGCCGCGCTGGCGGCATCGACCCCAGCGACGTGCTCAACCTCGACGGTGGCTCGTCGTCACAGATCTACGTGAGACAAGGCGCGCAGACCATCACGACCGGCTTCCCCACGCTGCTCCCCGTCATCATCGCGGCGCACGCGCGATAGCCCTTCGTCCCGGGGAGCGCCGCGGCCCATCCGAAAGCCGAGCGCGGCTCAGTCGGCCTCGGCCACGATGACGCGAATGGCGTCGAGGTGCACCTCTGCCTGCTCGATGGCCTTGAGGGTGCGCGCCACCTTGCGCGCGTGACGCTCGACCTCGGCCGCCGGCAGCGTCGGGTTGATGCGCCGCAGCTCGAGCAGGCGCTGATGCTGCTCCCCCAGGCGCGCCTGGGCTTCGGCGAGGGCCGCCCCGATGACTTCCCGCGCCTGCTCCGCGGCCATTCCCTGTGCCTCGTCGAGCAAGCGGGGCACGATGTTCGCAAACACCGGCTGAAGGCGCTCGACGACCTCAGGGCCCGCCTTGCGAAGCGGGGCGCCGGACGGGTCGATATCGGCCTGAGCCGCGCCGCGGAGATCGATGATGATCTCGATGGGGGTGATGGGCACCCACCGGTTCAGCTCGAGGGCGGGGGGGCCGCTGGCGTCGAGCACGAAGAGGCACTGCAGCAGCGCCCCCTCGAACGGCGCACCCGGCCAGGCGCACACCGCGGCGCGCCCCTCATCGCCATCGAGCATGATGCCCAGGGCCCCTTCGATCAGGGGATGGTCGTGGGTGAGGAAGTCGAGTTCCTCGCGCGCCAGGGCCAGGCTGCGCCTCCAGGTGGCCCCCATCCCGTCAGGCGGAAGGCCGGGAAACGAATCGACGAACATGAGCTCGCTGGCGCGGATGCGCTCGCGACCCTGGTCATCGAGCTCCTCCTCGAGAACGCCGAAGCGGTCGAACACCCGGCCCACCCACTCGCGCAGCTCGACGTCTTCATCGACGGCGCGAACCTGTGCGGTGAGACGCCCCCCCTCGATCTCGTCGTACGAGTTGAGATCGACCAGCCGGTCGACGTTCTTCTCGATGGTCTCGCGCACGTGGGCGAGGGTGCGGGCCGTCTGCTCGTTGAGGTTCGTCAGCAGCGCCTCGCGCTGGGAGAAGTCTCGGGATTCGGGCAGCCACGCCCCCAGCGCCTCGCCCAGCTGCCACTGCAGCTCGTTCACCACATCCTCGGCGCCGCTCACCGGACGCTCGAACGAGGCCAGCGCGTCGCGATGCCATCGGAACAGCGCTTCCGATGGCGTGTCGACGAGATAGGGCACATGGATGTGGATGGCGTGGTCCTGGCCGATGCGATCGAGACGTCCGATGCGCTGCTCGACCAGGTCCGGATGGATGGGGAGATCGAACAGCACGAGGTGGTGGGAGAACTGGAAGTTGCGTCCCTCGCCCCCGATCTCGCTGCAGAGCAGAAGCGCTGCCCCCTCGGGCTCGGCGAACCAGGCCGCCTGGCGATCGCGCTCGACCACCGAGAGCCCCTCGTGGAAGACCGCCGCCTTGATGGCGGTCTTCTCCTTGAACACCCGCGCCAGCATGCGCACGATGCGCTCGGTGGCGCAGATCAGAACGACCTTTTCGCCATCGAGGGCGCGCACGGTATCGATGAGCCAGCCCACCCGCGGGTCGTTGGGACGGGCGTCATCCGGAAGGGCGGCGAACGTGACCAGCTCTCCCTCATGCGGATGCCAGGCGCCACGCAGCGGAACGGCGTGGAGAACGCGCTCGGGGAAGCCGTGCAGCCGATCACGGCGGTTGCGGATGAGCACGCGCCCCGTGCCGTGCCGATCGATGAGCGCCTGGAGAACGCCTTCCTGATCGCCATCGCGAACCGACTGCAGCAGCCCCGCGTCGCCTGAGAAGAGCGCAGTCAGACGCGCCGCGCTGGCTTCCACGCCGTCACGCTCGATGCCCGCCGCCGCGTCGGCCACCTCGCGCATGCGCTCGCGCTCGCGCTCGAAGCTCTCGAAATCGGTGAAGCGCTCAACGTCGACGAGACGCAGCAGCCCGAACTCGGTGGCGAGCCCCTCGCGCGCGGGCGTGGCGGTGAGCAGCAGCAGGCCGTTGGCTCGCTGCGAGAGCATCTCGATGATCTGGTAGGCCCGGTGCTCTCGTGACTGTGCGCTTCCCAGCGCGGTCGAGGGGTTCGCGCTCTCTGCCTGCCAGCGCAGATGATGGGCCTCATCGACGATGAGCAGATCGTAGTCGGCCGCCAGCGCCTGTTCGAGACGCTTGCGCGAGCGGATGAGCAGGTCGATGCCCACGATGGCCCGCGGCGAGAGGTCGAAGGGCGAGGCCCCGCCATCGGCGGATTCGTCGAGCTCGTCGCACCGCTCTTCAGACAGAACCGAGAACATCTCGTTGAACTTGCGGAACATCTCGGCCATCCACTGGTGAACGAGCGAAGGCGGCGTCACCACGAGAACCCGCTGCGCGCGCCCGAGGGCCCGCAGCGCAGAGAACACGAGCCCCGCCTCGATGGTCTTTCCGAGCCCCACCTCGTCGGCCAGCAGCACCCGAGGCACCTCCTGGCGGGCGATCTTTCGCGCGATGTAGAGCTGATGCCCCAGCGGACGGATGCGCGCCCCCACAAGGCCGCGTGTGTCGCCGCTGAGATAGGCCTGTCGCAGCTGCCAGCCCTGCACCCGCAGCGGATAGTCGGTGAACGGGGCGAGCTGACCGGTCTGCAGCTTGTCGACCGCCTCAGACGCGGGAATCACGTCGTCGAGCTCGCTCTCCCGCGCCTTCATGCCCTCCCCCGTGTACACGAGCAGGCCATCCTTGGCGCGAAGGATCTTCTCGACCTTGAAGCGCCGCCCGTCGCGAAGACGCGCCCGCTGGCCGGGGCGCAGGCGCATGCGCTTGATGGGCGCGGTGCGGATGTTGTAGACGCGGATCTCGCCGGTGGAACCAAAATGGATGCGCACGTTGCGCTGGTCGACGATATCGACCACGCTGCCGAGGCCGAGTCCGAGCTCGGCCTCGTTCACCACGCGGTGGCCCGGGATCCAGCTGGCGGTGCGCGCAGGCGCTGCGGCAACGACGCGGGGGGATTTGCTGTCGTCAGAAGGGTGAGCAGTCATGATGTGGGCGGCGAGGTTCACGAGGCGGCACCACGGTCCCTGCCGACTCGCCCACGCGCGGTCAGCGCGCCAGGGCCGCCAGCACCTCGCCGCGACACTCGCCGAACCCGATGGAGACAAATCCCTCGCGCGCGCAACGCCCCCGCATGATGACCTCGTCGCCGTCGAGCAGGAAGCGCCGCTCCTCGCCACTGGGCAGAGCGAGGGGCTCGCTGCCGCGCCAGGTGAGCTCGAGCAGGCATCCACGCTCGCTCTTCTCCGGCCCCGACACGGTACCGCTGCCCAGCAGGTCGCCGGGACGCATGTTGCACCCATTGCTCACGTGATGGGCGAGCATCTGCCCCATGGTCCAGTAGAGGTTCTTGAAGTTGCTGCCGCTGATGACGGCGGGCGCCTGTCCCGCGTCTCGCATCGCTCGGGTCGAGAGCGCCACCTCGAGGGCGATGTCGACTGCCCCGGCGCTCGCGTCGCGCGGCCCGTCGAGGTGCGGAAGGGGTGCGGGATCGCCTTCCGCGCGGGCGAAGCGCGGCGCGCGAAAGGGTGCCAGGGCATCAAGGGTCACCAACCACGGCGAGATGCTCGTGGCGAAGCTCTTGGCGAGGAAGGGCCCGAGGGGCTGATACTCCCACTTCTGCAGGTCGCGCGCCGACCAGTCGTTGAGCAGGCACAGCCCGAAGATGTGATCTTCGGCCTGCGCCAGCGAGAACGGCTCGCCGAGCGCGTTGCCCTGCCCGACGAAGACGCCCACCTCGAGTTCGTAGTCGAGGGTGCGGCACACCGTGAAGGCCGGGGCTTCGGCGCCATCGGCTAGGGTCTGTCCCCAGGGGCGCCGCACCGGCGTGGAGCTTACCACCACTGACGACGCGCGTCCATGATAGCCCACGGGGATGTACTTGTAGTTGGGCATGAGCGGGTTGTCTGGTCGCAGCATGCGCCCCACGTTGGTGGCGTGGTGAATCGATGCGTAGAAATCGGTGTAGTCGCCGATGGCCGCCGGCAGCGCCAGGCGCGCCGCAAGGCGGTCAACGAGAATCGTGTCGGCCAGCGCGGCCGCCTTCTCGTTACCCGATTCGAGAATGCGATGCGCCAGTCCGCGCACCGCCTTTGCGGCCGGTCGGCCCAGCGCCATGAGCCAGCCCAGCGAAGGCGCGAGGCAGGCGTCGACCACCTCGGGGTCGAGCCCGCTCAGCAGACCGCGACCGTGCGCGGCCGTGAGATCGAGGATGCCGTCGCCGATGGCGATGCCGATGCGACGCCCCGTCTCGCCTTCGAACACGCCGAACGGCAGGTTCTGGAGCGGGAAGTCGGTGGTCGGCGTGTTCGCGCTGCTCACCCAGCTGCGAAGCGCCGGGTCGTGGGTGATGTCGAGCTCGTTCATGAAAACCGGAAGACTCTCTCTCGTGGTGTCGCTGATCGGTACCGCAGATCGGTGTCGCTGCGCGCTACAGCAGCCCGTTCTCGCGCAGCTCGTCGCAGGGCTCGTCGAACGAGCATGAGCCGAAGCTCACCGCGCAGGCTTTGCGCGCACGCTCGAGCGAGTGGGTGTAGACGCGATGGCCCTGCCAGAAGATGGTGTCGTCATCGAATCCGAACGCGTCGAACGATGTCTCGTCGAGCAGCTCGCGGGCGTCGGCCTCGAGCCCACCGTCGGCCAGCAGCGCCGCCGCGACGAACACATTGAAGAACCCGTGCATCAGCGCGCGCTCGCCATCCGGACGACCATTCATGGGGTGGTCGCCCCGCACGAGATGGTGCAGGCCGGCCGTGGCCTTGAAGGGCACGTCGTGGCGCAGGCAGGCCGCCATGAAACCAGCCACAGCCTCACTCGAAGGGAAGAGTTCCGGCGTGAGCCCCCCCGTGCGCACCTTGGCCCGCGCGCCCCTCGCCTTCAGCAGTGGCAGCACGGCATCGAGATCGCAGGTCACCGGCAGCTCGACGTACAGCTGAATGCCCTCGCCGAAGGCGTCGATGATCTGCTCGGCCGCTTCGGCGGTGGCGGCCTTTGCCTCGACCGTGTCGACCACCGCCCACCCCCCGTGCGTGGCGTTGAAGGCCGCGATGGTGGCGGCGTCGGTTGCGCCGGCCACCGCGCTCACCTTCCACGGCTGCGACGGCGGCGTGCCGTTGCAGGCCCTCGAGAGCGCCTCTGCCAGCTCGCCCAGGCGCGCCGCGGTGACCACGAAGCGCCCCAGCATGAAGGCCTCAGCACTCGCGGCGTGGGCGCGATAGGCGGCCACGGCTGCGTCCATGTCGAGGGCCGCAGGGGGGAACAGGCCGGCGTAGTCGATGAGCCCCTCGGTCAGGGCCGCGATGCAGGGGGTGACGGTGTGCATGGTTCTCCTCAGGAGCTCGTTTCGTCGGCCGGGAGCCACGAGAGCGGGTAGGCGACATCCTCGATGGCAGCCGCCTGCTCGCTCACGCGCAAAGGACGGAAGGTATCGAGCATGACCGCCAGCTCATCGGTGCTCTTCTGGCCGATGCTGGCTTCGATGCGTCCCGGCTGCGGGCCGTGCGGAAGGCCATCCGGGTGCAGGGTGATCGATCCGAAACCGATGCCCTTGCGGCTCATGAACTCGCTGCTGGCATAGAAGAGCACCTCGTCGGTCATGCAGTTCGAGTGATGATACGGCGCGGGAACGGCCTCGGGGTCGAAGTCGTAGAGCCGCGGCACGAACGAGCAGACCACAAAGCCATCGCCCTCGAACGTCTGGTGCACGGGCGGCGGTAGATGCACCCGCCCCACCCGTGGCTCGAAATCGCGGATGTTGAATGCCCACGGATAGTAGGCTCCATCCCAGCCCACCACGTCGAACGGGTGGTGATCGAGCACGGCTTCGACGAAGCGGTTGTCGCGCTTGATGAGAATGGGGAAGTCGCCCGTCTCGTCGTGCACGGGCAGCGCCTCCGGACGGCGGAGGTCACGCTCGCTGTAGGGCGCCGACTCGAGCATCTGTCCCACGGGGTTGCGGTAGTGCTTCGGGATGCGCACCGACCCGGCCGACTCGAGGAACAAGCAGCAGAGCGGCCCGTCGGCGATGCGGTAGCGATGCACGATGCCGCGGGGAACCACGAGGTAGTCGCCGGGCCCGAACGCGATCTCGCCCATCACCGATTCGAGCACCCCGCTCCCCGCGCTCACGTACACGAGCTCATCGCCCTGGCCGTTGCGGTAGAAGTGGTCATCGGTGGTCGTCACCCGCGCAAAGCTCACGGCCACGTCACGGTTGAAGAGCAGCGGGGTGCGACCCGTGAACATGCTCGTAGAGCCGCCGATGCGAGGCGTGACGAAGTGGCGATGCCCCAGCGCGGGAGACGCCTCCTGCGCCCACGCCGCAGCGCCACCGAACGGCTTCACCGTTCGGAAGCTCGTGGGTGGACGAAGGTGGTAGAGGAGCGCCGATGGCCCGCTGAACCCATTGTTGCCCATGAGCTCTTCGGCCAGCAGACGGCCGTCGGCGTAGCGAAACACGATATGGCGCTTGCGCGGCAGCTCACCCAGACGGTGATAGTAGGGCACGTTCTACCTCACAGGTTGCCGCGGCGTTCCTGCTCGGCCTCGATGGACTCGAACAGCGCCTTGAAGTTGCCCTTGCCAAAACCGCGACACCCCTTGCGCTGGATGATCTCGAAGAAGACCGTGGGACGGTCTTGCACCGGACGGGTGAACACCTGCAGCAGGTAGCCGTCATCATCGCGGTCGACAAGCAGGCCCAGCGACTTGATCTCATCGAGGCTCTCGGCGATCTCGCCAACCCGCGCGGGGAGCGCTTCGTAGTAGTCGTCCGGCACGCGCAGGAACTCGACCCCGTTGTCGCGCAGGCGGCGCACCGTGGCGAGAGCATCGCCCGTCTGCAGGGCGATGTGCTGCACGCCAGGCCCCGCGTACGCCTCGAGGTACTCTTGTATCTGGCTCTTGCGACGCCCCTCGGCCGGCTCGTTGATGGGAAACATGATCTTGTGCTTGTCATCAGACATGACCACGCTCATGAGCGCGCTGTACTCGGTGGAGATGTCCTTGTCGTCGAAGGTGATGTAGCGCGCGAAGCCGAGCACGTTGCTGTAGTAGTCAGCCCAGGTCTGCATGGCGCCCAGCTCCACGTTGCCCACGCAGTGGTCGACGCGCACGATTCCCGCGTCTTCGCCCGCGACGGGCGCGGCGATGAAGCCGGGGAGGAACGGGCCGCTGTAGGCGCGCCGAGAGATGAACGAGTGCACCGTGTCACCGTAGGTGTGAATCGACGCGCGCCGGATCTCGCCGTGGGCGTCGCTCACCGTGTGGGGCTCGGCGGCGGAACGAGCGCCACGCTCGAGGGCCAGGGCCCAGGCCGCATCAGCATCGTCGACCTCGAACGCGATGTCGCACACCCCATCGCCGTGCCTGCGGATGTGCTCAGCCGCCGGATGGTTCGCATCGAGCGGCGTGGTGAGCACGAAGGTCGCCTTGCCCTGACTCATCACGTACGAGGTGGCGGCACGACGGCCGGTCTCGAGTCCGCTGTAGGCGACCTGTGAGAACCCGAACGCGTTGCGGTAGTAGTAGGCCGCCTGACGGGCGTTTCCGACATAGAACTCGATGTGATGGATGCGCTTGAGCGCGAGAGCCGTGGAAGCAACGGGAAGCGTGCTCGTGGACATGGCGAACTCCTGCGGTGAGAATCTGGAAGTGCGGCGAGCGTTCGCCACGACCTCGGGGCGTGCCTTCTTTGGCGCGGAGCCCGGCTGACCTCGGCGGCAGGAGCCCCGCAGCGCGGCGCGCAACGTTGAGCCCTGACATCATGACAGCCCTGCGGCTGAAGAGGAGCACCCCAATGAGCTTTGACCGAGAAGGCGTGCGCAAGTGGAACGAATCGATCGCCGCGGAGTTCCGCGCCAACCACGGCAAGGTGGGCGGCCACTTCGAGGGCGTCCCCATGCTGCTGATGACCACGAAGGGGGCGAAGTCGGGGCGCCCGCACCTGTCGCCGCTCGTCTACCAGCCAGACGGTGACCGCATGATCATCTTCGCGTCACGCGCGGGCGACGACCACCATCCGCACTGGTACCTCAACCTCGTAGCCCATCCGGAGGTCACTCTCGAGGTGGGAGATGAGACCTTCGAAGCCCTCGCCACGGTGCTCGAAGGCGACGAGCGCACCCGATTCTTTGAGCGACAGAAGGCAGCCATGCCGCAGTTCGCCGGGTACGCGGCCAAGACGAGCCGCATCATCCCTGTCGTCGCCCTCGAGCGCGTCGCCGCGCGGGGATAGTCGCCTCGGCGGCCCGTTGGCCGCGCATCCATCTGTTCACGTACGGGCAACACATGAACCGCCTCCGCACGCTATCATGCAAGAAGAGAGAGGGGCCGTCAGCGCCCAGTGATGGAGGATGGAACTCATGTTGTCGCAGTCTCGCCTTCACTCCGCCGTTCGAATCTCCCCCTGGACGCCGCCTGCCAATGCCCCCCGCACCGACGTCGCTCCCGCCCCGGCCACCGGGTCGCTGAGCCACCTCAGCCGCGTCTCCGAGCGTCAGCAGGTTGTCAACAGCACCTGGAACCGTGTCTTCGCCGCCGCACAGGCCGCGACGAACCAGCGCAGCGTGGAGATGTCCGAGCGTCCGTTCTGACCGCTCGCCCCCGCCGACCCGCCACCCTGGCCCTCGAAGGAAACCTGTAGCCCCTCGGGCGAACCCCTCTCTTTCACGGAGACCCCGTCTCCGGATTCAGGGAGGGGATGCATCGTGTCGATCAAGGAAGCCTACACGCCTCAAGAAGCCCTTACGCGCTGGGCGGGCGCGGCGGCAACAAAGACCATCGTCGAGATGTTCCGCAAGACCGAGCAGCGATGCGCCAACCGCACCGCGCTGGTGGCCAAGGGCTGGGCCCACGGAACCCAGATCAGCGGCGGTGCTCCGAACTGGAAGGGCGTGACATGGCGCCAGCTCTCCGACCTCGTTCGAGAGGTGGCGGCCGGCCTGCTCGAGCTGGGGGTTCAGTCAGAAGATCGGGTGGCCCACCTCACCAAGAACCGCCCGGAATGGGTCATGACAGACCTCGGAATCCTCTCGACCGGCGCGGTCCACGTGCCGGTCTACCCCACCCTCGCCGCCGATCAGGTCGCCTACATCTTGAACGATGCCGGCGCCCGTGTCGTGGTGGTCGAGACCCAGAAGCATCTCGACGCCATCCTCTCTGAACGGGCGAACATCCCCACGCTCGAGCACGTGATCGTGTACGACGCGTATACGGTGAGCGGAGACGTGGGTGGCCTGAAGATCTCGAGCTACGACGATCTGCGCAAGCTCGGCAAGGAGAGGTCCGGCACCCACGCGGGCACCATCGAGGAACGCGTGGCCGCACTCACCCCGCTTCACGTGGCCAGCATCATCTACACCTCGGGCACGACGGGCGAGCCGAAGGGCGCGCTGCTCACCCACGGCAACTTCGTGTCGAACGCCACCACCGTGGTGCCCGACATGGGCATCGACGAACACGACCGCGAGCTGTGCATCCTGCCGCTCTGCCACGTGCTCGAGCGCATCGCCTACTACTGCATGCTCAGCGTGGGCGGCGAGATCTGGTACGCAGAGAGCATCGAGGCAGTGGGCCCGAACCTGGGCGAGGTGCGCCCGTCGGTGGTGCCGTGCGTGCCGCGCCTCTTCGAGAAGATCCACGGGCGCATCATCGACGGCGTCGAGGCCGGGTCTGCCCTGAAGAAGAAGATCTTCTACTGGGCCATTGGCGTGGGCCAGGCCGTGCGCGAGTGCAAGGCCCGCAAACAGGAGCCCGGGTTCCTGCTGTCGCTGCAGCACTCCCTGGCCACGAAGCTCGTGTTCGGGAAGATCCACGAGCGCGTGGGCGGTCGGCTCAAGTTCTTCCTGTCGGGAGGCGCGCCGCTGCGCAAGGACATCGCAGAGTTCTTTGCCAACGTGGGCATCACCATCTGCGAGGGCTACGGTCTCACAGAGACCTCGCCCATCATCACCATCAACCGCCCGAACGCGGTGCGCTTCGGCAGCGTGGGCACGGCCATCGGCCACGTCGAGGTGAAGATCGCCGACGATGGCGAGATCCTGGCGCGCGGCCCGAACATCATGCTGGGATACTTCAACAAGGCCCAGGCCACCACCGACGCCATCGAGGCGGAGGGGTGGTTCCACACGGGCGACATCGGCAACGTCGACGCCGAGGGCTACCTGCGCATCACCGACCGCAAGAAGGAGCTGCTTGTGATGTCGAACGGCAAGAACGTGGCGCCGCAGCCCATCGAGAACCTGCTAAAGAGCAGCAACTACGTCGAGCAGGCCGTGGTCATCGGCGACAACCGAAACTTCATCACCGCCCTGGTGTTCCCCACCTGGACGACGCTCGAGGTCTGGGCCCAGGGTCAGGGCATCACCGCCAAGGGGGCTGCGCTGGCCAAGGAGCCAAAGGTGCTCGAGTTCCTCACGAAGCACGTCGAGGGCCTGTGCAAGGAGCTCTCGCAGTACGAGCGCGTGAAGAAGATCTCCATTCTCGAGAACGAGATGACCGAGGCCACGGGTGAGCTCACCCCAACCCTGAAGTTCAAGCGGCGTGTGATCCTCGAGAAGCACAAGGCGGCCATCGAGGGCATGTACGGCGACTGACGGTGACGGTGACGGCTGAGGTTGCGGGTGGGCTGGCGGCGCTCTCTTCAGCGTTTCTGTTCACTGTGGCGACTGCGCTCTTCCAGCGCACCACGAAAGCCGTTCCGGCCGCCGGCATCAACCTCTTCAAAGACGTTCTTGCGGTTGTCGTTCTGGCGATGGTGGTCACCTGGCGAGGGTGGCAGCCCCTGCCGATGCACGCATTCACGCTGCTCGGCCTCAGCGGGCTGCTCGGCATCACCGTGGGCGACACCGCGTACTTCCTGGCGCTCTCGCGCCTGGGAGCACGACGAACGGTGCTGCTCGACACGCTCAGCCCTGTCATCACAACCCTGCTGGCCATCGTCATGTTGCACGAGGCCCTGGGCCAGCGACAGTGGCTGGGCATCTGCATGACCCTCGCTGGCATCACCACGGTCATGACCGAACCCGCGGCCACACCGTCGGAAGAGGGTGAGCCCGAACATCCCTGGACGGGATGGCTCTTCGGCGTGGCCTCGCTCTGCTGCCACGCGGGTGGCGTGATTCTCTCGAAGCAAGCGCTCGCAGAGGTCTCCTCCCTCGACGCGACGCTGGTGAGACTGGGGTGCTCCACCCTCGCGCTGCTGGTTGCCGGTCTCTGGGGGCGTCGGATGCTCGAGTGGGTGCGCCCCCTGGCCGACCGCGAGACCCTGCTCACGCTCATCTGCGCCGCGTTCCTGGGAACCTTTCTGGCCATGTGGCTGGCCCAGGCTGCACTGGCGATGACCCAGGCCAGCCTGGCGTCCACGTTGAACGCGACGGGTCCCATCTTCGTTCTCGGCGTGGCCCGATTCGGCCTCGGCGAGACGGTATCACGGCGCGCCGTGCTCGGCGCCCTGCTCGCGGTGGCGGGGGCCGTGACGCTGCTCGTATGAGGCCCTGACGGGCCAGCCGCTGCCTACTTGAGCGCCTCGGCCGCTTCGCGCATGAGAGATGCCGCCACCTCGAGCGCCCGTCGGTCACCCGTGTCAGCGAAGGCGCGCAGGCTGCCCGTGGCATCGCCGAGCAGCGCGATGGCCGCGCGCATGCCGGGCATGGCGGGAGACTCGTTCGGCTTCGGTGCGGCCTGCCCGGCGAATCGAGCCACCGTGCCCTCCAGCTTCCCGATGTTGCGCAGCAGCTTCTCGCGCGTCACCTCGCCTGCCGCAAACTGCTCGCAGAGAGCGAGGAGTGTGCTCAGCATGCGCGGCATCGCCCCTGTGTCGAGGGTCATGCTCGACTCGCTGCCACTGACGAAATCGAACACCGAATCTTCCTCGTCATAGTCCGGCTGGGCCGCCATAGAGAGGTACATGGCAAGCGTCCGGGAGGCATTCTCGAGGATCGCCGAGACCTCAGCCACGCGCGGGGCGTCAAGCGTGGCCCGGCGCGTGACAAGGAGCTCGAGCTGCTGCTGAACAGCGTGAGCCGCCTGACGCAGCACGAGGTCGGCGCCCTGCGGAAGCTGCTCGGCCACCGCGGCGCAACAGCGCGACACCACCTCGACGAACGCGGCCTCCTCGCTCTCTCCGGCCACGAAGCGCTCCGCGGCGAGTATGGCAAGGTTGACGTGAATGAGGGGGGTGGGCCCGGCAGAGAGATCGTGCACCACATGCGCCTCGAGCACGGCACAGAGCTCGAGGGCCGCCTCGGTGAGACGGCT
>RGZZ01000075.1 GCA_010028905.1 Pseudomonadota bacterium
TGAGCTCCTCGAGGATCTGCTCTGGGTCCGCAGCCAGAGCGCAGGAAGGGGAGGGTCTCCTCTGCCCGTTGCCGCAGGGGCCGTACGTGGGCGTCGCACAAGTCGCGTGCGCGCGCCGGCGAACCGCCTGCTCTCCGGGGGGGCGATGCTCCCCGCACCCACCGCTTCCGTGGCGTTCTCGCCGGTTCGCACGACATCGGTGTCTGCCCGATGTGAGTGCATCGACGCCACATTTCTCTCTGACTGGGCACGCCGCACCTTTCGCGTCTGGTGGGGGCAGGGATCGGTGCACCCGTTGCGTGTGCTGTCGCTGCTCTTTGTGACCATGCTGCTCGCGGGTCTGGCACACATCGGCCTCGAGGTCACCCAGAGCGACCCTCCCCCGACGCCGGCCTCGTCTCAGGCGCTTCAGAGGTCCCTCAGCAGCTACGGCGCCTCTTCGACCGGCAACGTCGTCGCGAAGCCTTGTCGCGATGTCTCATCGCGCGCCCGCGGCGCGCACGCGCCCGAGCGCCGCGGGTGTGATGCCAACGGGCAGAGCCGTGTCCGACTCGGCTCGGCGCGGCGTCGCGTCATCTTCACCGATGTGAGGAAGCCATGATCGAGCGCCTGCGCACGAACCCCTTCCTGCTTCGCGAGCTTGCCCTGCGCGCGGCTGCAGATGACACCCGCAGGCTCTACGCCTACAGCGGCCCCGGTCTCTTCCTGCTCCTGCTCCAGATGCCGGTGCTCTACGGCCTGCTGTTCTCGGCCCTCAGCGGCTCGTTCGAGACGGACATTTTCGGGGCTCCCATGTTCCTGGTCACCGCATGGTTCCTGGTGCTGTACTTCTCCCACGCGGCGGCTCGACTGTGTGCTGGCGCGCTGGCGTCTGAGCGCGAGGGCGGAACGCTCGATGCGCTGCGCCTGCTCCCGCACGCGTCCGGCGATTTGTTCGTGGGGAAGTTCCTCGGAGCGCTCGCACCGCTGGCCTTCGAGGTGCTGCTGGTGGCGCCCGCGCTCTCGCTCTACGCCCTGGTGGGTCCCGTGCCCCTCATTCGCGTCGCGCTCGTGGCCACGCTCTGTGGGGCGCTCGTCGTGGGGGGCGGCGCGATCGGCATGTTCTGGTCGGTGCAGAGCTTGGAGCCAGGGGTCGCGGTCACGCGCGCGTTTGCCACGGTTCTCACGCTTCACGTGGTGCCGTGCGCGCTGGCGGTTGGGCTGCTGAGCATGAGCGCGGGGGGGGAGTCACTGCTCTCGGTTGTGCTGCTGAGTCCGCTGGCGCTGGTGGTGAGGCTGGCTCACGCGGGGAGCAGCACGCTCTCGATGCTCGTCGACGATCTGACGGTGCTCGCACCCGTGCTGTGCCTGGGCGCTTGCGTCACGGTCCTGCTCTTGCAGATCGCGATGCGACGGTTGAGCCGCGGCTGAGCCTCTCCCTCGCGAAGGGTTGCGCTTCCCCGCGTCCAAGACTCCCTGCCCATGCACCAGAGACACATGCAGCACGCACTGACCCTGGCGACCCGAGGCCGCGGTCACGTCTCTCCCAATCCACTGGTCGGAGCCGTGATCGTGCGAGACGGTGAGGTCGTGGGGGAGGGATGGCACGCCGCGCTGGGGGGAGACCACGCGGAGGTGGCCGCGCTGAGGGCCGCGGGTGCGCGGGCCAGAGGGGCAGATCTGTATGTAACGCTCGAGCCTTGCAACCATCATGGGCGCACCCCCCCCTGTACCGATGCCATCGTCGCGGCCGGTGTTCGACGTGTAGCGATGGCGGTGCGCGATCCGAACCCGCGGGTCAGCGGCGGTGGCGCCGACGCCCTCGAGGCCCGCGGCGTGGAGGTGAACGCCGGCCTGCTCGAGGAGGAGGCCCGCGCCCTCAACCAGGTGTTCTTCACATGGGCCCAGGCACGGCGTCCGTTCGTCACGCTCAAGACCGCACTCACCCTCGACGGCCGCATCGCCTGCCACACCGGCCAGAGCCGCTGGATCACGGGGGAGGCCGCGCGCCGCCGCGTGCACGAGGAGCGGGCGGCGCATGACGCCATTCTCGTCGGGGTCGGCACGGTGCTGGCCGACGATCCACGGCTCGACGCGCGACTCGACGTGCCCGCGCGAGATCCGCGGGTTGTCATCCTCGACTCGACCCTGCGCACGCCGCCACAGGCGCGGGCCGTCGCGGGGGCACTCGTCTACTGCCGCGACCCACATCTCCGCGCTTCGCTCGCGGCGGCGGGGGCCACGGTCATCGAGGTTGTCGCAGACGATAACGGGCGCCCCCGCATCGAGGCGGTGCTCGCCGACCTCGCCGAGCGCGGCATCACCAGTGTTCTCGTCGAGGGTGGCGGCAGGGTGCAGCGGGCCTTTCTCGGCGCAGATCGGGTCGATCGCGTCCTCTCGTTCATCGCTCCCGTCATCGTGGGTGGCGCCTCGGCCCCCACCCCGCTGGGGCGATGGGAGCCCGACGATGCGCCCATCCGCGAACCATCGATGCGACCGCTTCGGGGGGTCAGCATTTCCCGCGTCGGGGATGACGTGCTCGTCGAGGGGACGTTGCAGGAGTGCTGGCGCTGACGGCGCTCACGCCTTCGGTGCGCCCGCGGTGCGCTGCACCGTCGCCGAGGCCGGGACGCGGATGCGGAAGGTGGTGCCCTCGCCTTCCTTGCTCTGCACATCGATGGAGCCGTCGTGCTTCTTCACGATCTCACGCACGATGGCCAGCCCCAGGCCTGTCCCCTTCCCGATGTCCTTCGTGGTGAAGAAGGGGTCGAAGATTCGCCCGACAACGCTCGGCGGGATGCCGGGGCCGTTGTCGTTCACCTCGATGACGATCTGCCCGCCTTCGACGTAGGTGCGCGCCGTGATGGTGGGCGTGGGCACGGCGTGTGAGCGGAAGGCGTCGCGGGCATTGGCGAAGAGGTTCGTGAAGACCTGGCCCCACTGGGTCGAGTTGGCGCGTATGGGAGGGATGTCGCCCAGCTCGACCTTCACGGTGATGCCTTCTTCTTGAAGCGATTCGGCGAGCAGTTCCATCGACTCGCGAACGGCCTGGTTGAGCTCCATGGGGGCTCGAACGAAGCGCGAGAACGTCAGCCCCTCCTCGGTCTCGACGGGGCCGCGGCTGAACACCAGCAGCTTCTCGATGATCGATTTGCACTTCTCCACGCCGTCGCGGATGATGCCCAGCCGCCGGCTCGTGTCGGCATCGCGCGCGTTCCGCGAAAGGCTTCCCACCATCGTCAGGACGGCGCCAAGGGGGGTGTTCAGCTCATGGGCCACCCCGGCCGCAAGTCGACCGACGGCGGCCAGCTTGCTCTCCTCCACCATCTCGGCGCGGATGTCATCGAGCTCGCGCCGCGTTCGGCTCAGCTCGCGCATGTGCCCCAGCCGCGCCGCCACAACCGCTGCGGGAACCGCGGCGAGGCGCAGCAGGTCGGCGTCGATGCTGCGACGCTCGCCCAGCCGGATCACCACCGCCCCTCCCCCGTCCTGACGCGGGGAGACCGGTTGCACGACCCATCGCTGCGTTCCGCTGCTCCACTCCTGGAAATCGCCGGTGGTCCAGGCCCTCGAGACGATCTCCGACGGGACCTCTCCCGGGAGGGTGGCCTTGGCGGGAGGGCTTGCGGAGATTCCGCTCCCCTTGGCCACCATGGGTTCTCCATCGTGCGCCACAGGGCGGAACAGCCCGGCCTGGGGGCCGTGCACCCAGAGCGAGCAGTACGGCACCTGCTGGGTCTCGCGAACGCAGCGGCAGAGCGCCTGCGCCTGTGCGTGCGGGCTCGCGTCATCGTCGTCGCTCTCGATGACGTTCCAGAGATGGGCAAGACGGTTCCACCGGGCGTGCTGGTGGGCGTGGCGGAAGTACCACGTCCACGCGGCGGCCAGTGAGAGCGCGGCTGCGACGAGCGCCAACAGGAGCGGGTTTTCGGGCAAGACTCTCCTCCGACCTCGGGCTTTGGAAGGGGCGATGCTGGTTCGCCGGCGACCGCGCAGGTCGTGCGGGAAGCCGCCTGCCGCCTTGGGTCTGAGGAGAGGATTTGAGTTTGACGGCGCGAAAACCTGCGGAATTCGGGGGCGCACGAGATTTACGACGCGTGCCGACCTCGGGGGAGGTACGACCATCGCTACCCAGATTGACTACGGCGGCATTCTCCTCATCGACGACGATCCGCTAATGGTCGAGGCGCTGAGCCTCCTCCTCGGCGACGATGGGTACGATGTGGCCACCGCATCGTCGGGTCTAGAGGCGGTGGGTCGCGCCGCGGAGCGAACCTTCGATCTCGTCATCTCCGACGTGCGCATGGCGGGCATGGATGGGATCCAGACCCTCACCCAGCTGCGGGAGCGCTCACCGTCCACCCGTGCCATCCTCATCACCGGCTACGCCAGCCCTGACACGCCTGTGCTGGCCATCAAGCTCGGTGTTGACGACTATCTGGTCAAGCCGTTCGATGATCGCGAGTTCCTCAAGAGCGTTCGTCGTTCGATGGAGACTGCGCGCACCCAGCGCGAGCATGAGACCATGCTCAAGCAGCAGTGGCGCGACTTCGCGTCGGTGGTTCGCCTGCTGTCTGCGGGCGTGGAGGCCCGCGACCCGTTCTTCGAGGGCCATTCCGCGCGTGTCGCGACCCTCAGCTTGCGCATCGCGCGGGCCCTGAACCTGCCCGTCGAGCGCACCGAGGCGCTCGACCTCGCGGCGCATCTCCACGACATCGGAAACATCGGCACAAAGCTCGACATCTTCCGCAAGACCGAGAAGCTTCTCAACGAAGAGCTCGAGGAGATCCGGGGCACCACCCGCAAGGCCGAAGAGCACCTGCGCAGCCTCAACAGCCTACGCGACGTCTTCCGCATCATCCTGCACCATCACGAGTGGTTCAACGGTGCGGGCGTTCCGTTCCAGCTGAAGGGCGAGCAGATCCCCCTCGAGTCGCGCATCCTCTGCGCGGCCGAGGCCTACGACGCCATGATCAGCCCACGTCCCTATCGCGAGCGGCTTCACTCCGCCGAGGCGCTCCAGATCCTCGACAAGGAGTCGGGCGAACACTTCGACCCGGATGTGGTGACGGTTCTGAAGAAGGTCATCGAGAACCCCGTCGCCAGCGCCGAGGAAGACGAGGCCGCGGAGAAAGCTCCCACGCACGAGCGCCAGGTGGGTCTGGTTCTCTCGCTTGCGCACACCTACCTCGAGAACGGCAACCTCGACATCGCAGCCAAGGGGTTCAACGACTGCCTCGAGCTGCTGGGCGACTCTCGCAGCCCCAACCGAGCCGAGGCGCTCATCGGCCTTGCCCTCATCCATCTCCAGCGCGGCGAGCTCGAGTCGGCACGCGATCAGGCTCGTCGCGCTCTCGAGGCCTCACAGGGACTGGCAGACCTCCTGGTCGGGCGGTCGCTGTGCGCCGAAGGTCTGGTCATGTCGCAGATGCAGCGCTCGAAGGAGGCGGCTGACGCGTTCGAGCAGGCGCGCAAGATCTTCGAAGGATACGAATCGCACGCCAATCTCGGGCGGGTGCTGCTGCTCGAGGCGCTGGCGGCGGGTGGTTTCGGGGCTCCTCGCGCACAATCTCACCGACATCCCGTCGCGTGAGAAATCGCTCTTCGCGCCGCTCTTCGTGCGCGGCTTCGCCGAGAGCTGGGAGCGCTCGAAGGTCGAGCCCTTCCTGGCGCACTTCGGGAGCACGGCCCTGTCGCCGTACATGAGCGCGCTCGACGCGGCCACCCGCGCGCAGCTTCAGGCGGTTCTCACGGCGGCGACGGCGGCGGAGAAGGTCGATGCGGGGCCTCCCCCCATCTCGATCTATGCCTTCGGCAAGTTCCGCATCTTCTGTGGCGGTCGTGAGGTCGGTGACGAGAACTGGAAGACCCGCAAGTCGAAGTACCTCTTTGCCTACCTGGCCTGCCAGGGCGACCGCGACGTGCCCGACGAGAAGCTCATGGAGCTGTTCTGGCCCGATCACGACCCGGACAAGGCACGCCAGAACCTCTACTCAGCGCTCTCGCACATCCGCAAGGCGCTCGAAGGCTACCTGCCGGAGTACGACAAGGTCGTGGTGTCGCACAAGGGGTTCTACCGCATCAATGCCACGGTGCACCACACGGTCGACGTACGTGATTTCGACCACTACTACGACGCCGCGACCCAGGCGTCGCGGGCGGGCAACTCCGACGAGGCGGTAGGGGCGTTCCAGCGCGCCGAAGGGCTCTACCAGGGCGAGTTCCTCGAGGGCTACTACAGCGACTGGGCCTTGAACTACAGAGACGACTACGAGCGCAAGTATCAAGATCTGATCAACCGTCTCATGGTCTACTTCGCGCAGAAGGGTCGCAACCAGGTCGTCGTCGACTACTGTCAGAAGCTGCTCGGTCTCGACTCCTGCGATCAGGAGGCCCATCTCAACCTGATGAAGGCGTATGTGGCCATCGGTAAGCCAGAGCAGGCGGTGCGCCAGTACCAGCAGTGCTGCCAGGTGCTCAAGAACGAGCTCAACCTGTCGCCCTCGCCGGAGATCGCCTCGCTCTACCTCAGCATCAAGGGGTAGCCAGAGGCAGCGGCACGGCGGTGCCCTGCCCCACCCCTCGAGGTCTCAGCGGTTGAGCGTCTCCACGGGCGCGAAATCGTCGGTGAGCACCTGGGCGGTGGGCGTGTAGTCCGGTCTCTCCTGCAGCTTCCTCGCCTGCGCGGGGAGGTCGAAGCTGTACCGATGCGCATTCTGCAGGCCTGTCGCGCGCGCTTGCAGCACGGCACGGGGCAGCGGGGGGCCGCTTCCCGGCTGCGAGACGAGGATGAGGTTGCCGCTGCTCGTCCCGGCAAACGCGTAGTTCGCGCCGAACGACGCGGCATACGTCGTGCGCTCGCTGTCGTAGAGCCGAGGGCCTCGGTGCAGGTTCGAGACCACCACGCCTCCGGGCTTGAGCACGCGCATGAGCTCTTTGAAGAACTCTTTTGTCTTGAGGTGGAAGGGAATGGTCCGGCCCTGGAACGCGTCGAGGAAGACGAGGTCGTACTGGCGCGGTGTGCGCTTCACGAAGACCCTGCCGTCTGACACGTGGGCCGTCATGGCGGCGTCGGTTCGGAACAGGAAGAACTGCCGCGCCGCCTCCACCACGACAGGGTCGATCTCCACCACGTCGATGCGCGCCTGGGGATAGTAGTGGCGCAGCGCCTCCGGGATCACGCCGCCCCCCAGCCCGATGACCAGCACGTCCTGCGGACGCTCATCGAACAGCAGCCCCGCGAACATGAGCGCGGTGTACTCATTCAGCTGCGCCAGGGGCTGGCGCACGTCCATGCGAGACTCCTCGGTGTTGATCCCCTTGCGTGCGAAGCGCAGGATGCGCACCGAGCCGTCTTCCACCACGCTGACGCGACTGTAGGGCGACTCTTTCTCGAAGAGCAGGTGCTCCGCGGCGAGCGCGGGGCCAGTGAGGGCGAGCATGCCGATGATGGCGGCGATGGCCGCGGACGCGCGGGGGCGCAAGGTGAAGGTGAGAAGCCAGAGCGCGACGCCCATGGCGACGAGCGCGTCGCCCGTGACAGTGAAGATGCGCTGGATGCCTGCGTTCGGGATGAGAAAGAAGCTGGTCACCAGGGTGCCGAGCGTGCTGCCCACGGTGGAGACGGCGTAGAGGAACCCGGAGGTCGCCCCCACTGTCTCGAGACGCGTAGCGTAGAGCCGCACACAGTACGGCGAGATCATCCCGAGCACCACGGCGGGCAGGCCGAACAGCGCAATGGAGGCGATGAGCGGCCCGAGGCGCTCGCCCAGGTTCAGATCGAAGATGCGATCGGAGATCAGGTCCTTGACGTGCGCGACGGCCACGACGAGCAGTCCGCCCGTGACGATCATGGCGGCGAGCACGCCCAGCCGGGGGCGAGAGCGCGACAAGCGGCCTCCGAGAAGGTAGCCCACGGAGAGTGCGACCAGGAACGTGGAGATCAGGCTGCCCCATGTGAAGACGTCGCTGCCGAAGTTCGGCGCCAGCACGCGTCCGCCGAGGATCTCCACCGACATCAGCGCCCACCCGCATCCGAACGAGGCGGCGAGGATGGAGGCGGCTTGCACGCCTCCCAGGGCGGGAGCTTCGGTGGACATGGGTTCCATCTGGGGGGCCTCTCCGTCGGGAATAGCAAACAGGCTCTGCGTTGGCAGAGCCTGCATTCCGAGATCAGAGGATGACCTGTAAGTGGGATCCTGTTCCGGCGGGACGTCGAGCGCCCTGCCGGCGACTGCCATCTATCTTGCCCTGACATTGCTGCCAGGATCATTGCGGCGACCGTTATTTGCCTTGCTGGCCTCTGGAGTTTACCATCCGGCCCTTGCGGGCAGGCCCGCTTACCCTGCTTGCGCAGGTATCACGGCGTTGCACCCCGACTTAACGGGTCTACGTTTCTGTGGCACTTTGATTGTCCGCGCCTTGCGGCGGAGGGGCGTTACCCCCCAGAGCGATTCCGTCTCTCGACGGAGCCAGTCCCAACTTTCCTCTCTGCCCGACTGCACGTCTCCTGTGCGGCGGCGTTGTCGGCTCGAGCGGCAGTCCGGACATCCTCAGGTCTGGTTGCCAGATCAACCTACCACAAGCCTCCTTGCGTGTCAACCAATGCGGGGCAATCGAGCGGGTTGCGCACGGCGTCAGACGGCGGCGCCCACAAGCAGGTACAGGAGCACCCCGAGGGTGCTTCCCAGAGCGGCGCCGAGGGTCATGGGGAGTGCGTCTCGCATGTCGTCTTCCTCCGGAGGTCGTGTGGTCTCTCGTTGCTCTGACACACGGCGTGGCGGGGTGTGACATGGCAGTCAGGGAGAAGTGCCGGTCGCGACTCCGGTGCATGCGAGAGGGAACTGACGCGCACGAACAGAAAGGTCTCGCCCCGCATTCGGGCGACAACCAGAGGAAGCCATATCCATGACGAACATCACCACTGAGTCCTTCGAGGGAGCTGCTGCAGACGGTGAAGCGCAGGCGGCCGTCCATGCTGTGCATGTCGGCGCGATGCCGCCCTATCCTGTCTACCTCGAAGAGGGCATCGCATTCCGCTGTGGCGGGCTCTTTGCCGAACACGGCATCCGCCGCGCCGTGCTCATCTCCAACCCGGTCGTCGGCGCGCTCTATGGTGGAGCGGTTCGCAATGCGATGCGCGCGGGGGGGGTTGAGGTCGACAGCGCCGAGGTTCCAGACGGCGAGGCCTACAAGACGGTGGGAACCGTTGAGCGCCTCTGGGAGCGGCTCGCCGATCTGCGCGCCGACAGGGCAACGGCGCTCGTCGCGCTGGGCGGGGGCGTGCTCGGCGACCTGGTCGGGTTTGCGGCCGCCACCTGGTTGCGTGGCGTACCGCTGGTGCACATCCCCACGACGGTGCTCGCCATGGTCGATTCGAGCGTGGGCGGCAAGGTCGGGGTTGATCTGCCGCAGGGGAAGAACCTCGTCGGGGCGTTCTACAATCCTCGCTTCGTGGTGAGCGATCCGTCGCTGTTGCTCAGCCTGCCTCCTCGGGTTCTCGCCGCAGGCATGGCCGAGGTCGTGAAGGCCGCTTGCATCGCCTCTCCTGCGCTGTTCGAGGCCCTCGAGGCCCGTGAGCCAGCCCTGGGCCCTCAGTCGCTCGGGCAGCTCATCGCCACCGCCATCGACATCAAGGCGCGCATCGTCTCTGAAGACCCTTACGAGCGCGGCGTGCGCGCCACCTTGAACCTCGGCCATACGCTGGGGCACGCTCTTGAGGCGGGGCGCGGCTACCATCAGATCCTTCACGGCGAGGCCGTGTCCCAGGGAATGATGGCCGCCATTCGCATCAGCCGGGCCCTCGGCGTCCTCGAAGACGACTACGAAGAGCGCCTTGCCGCCCTGCTCACCCGCATGCACCTCCCCACGCGCATCGCCGATCCGGGCTGGGAGCGCGTCAAGGGAGCGATGGGTGTCGACAAGAAGCGGGTTGATGGCAAGCTGCGCTTCGTTCTGCCGGTTGGCCTCGGGCGGGTCATGGTCCATTCCGACGTTCCGCTCGAGCTGGTGCACGAGGTCTACGAGAGCCTGCTCGAGCAGCACGCATCCGAGCCCGGCTACGACGAAGGATATGACGACGAGGGCGGCGCGGGAGCTTCGCCTGACGACGGCTACGAGCGCGATGAGCCGCTGGCCGATGACGCGCACGACGCGCGAGACGAGCACCACGAAGCGCCTGAAGACGAGATGGTCGACGAAGACCGTTGAGCGAGGCGCGGTCAGAGCCTGCGGACGCCGTGTCGGTGCCTCGCCGCGTCCTGGTGCTTCATGGTCCCAACCTCGACTTGTTGGGGGAGCGTGAGCCCGACGTATATGGCCGACTTCGTCTCGCTGAGGTGAATGCGGCCATCGAGGCGTGGGCAGCCCGAAGCGGGTGGGCCGTGGAGATATTCCAGTCCAATCACGAGGGCGCCCTCATCGACGCGATGCACGCGGCGCGCGGCCGGGTTCGGTTCCAGGTGGTGAACGCGGCCGCCTACACCCATACCAGCGTTGCCCTGCGCGACGCGATCCGTGCGGTCGCCGTGCCCACCATCGAGGTGCATCTCTCGAACATCCATGCGCGTGAGCCTTTTCGACACACGTCTCTTCTCGCGCCGGTCTGCGTGGGCGTGATCTGCGGGCTCGGCCTGCACTCCTACCTTGCGGCCCTGGGCGCAGGCGCGGCACTGTACGGTGGGGAGCAGGGCTGATGCGGCAGCGGGCTTGCGCCGCGGCGCTGGCGATCACGCTCCTGATCGCCGTGGTCACGCGAGCGGGGGCCGTGATCCCCACACTCGAGGTGAACGGTCGCGAGTACTACGGCACCGTCTTCACCGACGGTGGTGAGGTCTACGCCGCCCTCGACGTCGTGGGGCCGCTGCTTCTCGGCGATCAGTTCCACCTCGAAGTCTACGACGTGACCTTTCGACGATGCACGTTCACGTTCGCGCCCACCGGAACGACCAAGGTGCAGCGAATGGAGCTCTTCGGATGCGTCAAGCGAGGCGCCGCGGTCTATGCCCCGCTTCGGCAGCTGATGCGTCAGGTCGGCGGGAGCTTCCTCGAGGCGCCAGACGGGGTTCGCATCGCCTATCCCCCGGTGACGGCCGTGGCGCCCCTTCCTCGCCCGACCGCGACTCCGCGCCCCGTAGCCCTGCCATCGCCTTCCCCCAGCGGAGGCGCGCCAACGCCGCAGCCCTCACCGCTCGAGAAGCCTTCTCCCGAGCCGGCAGCGTCGCCCACACCAGAGGCGCTCACGCGTGAGGTGGCGCTCGCGCAGACCGAGACCGCGAACGCAGAAGCCTTTCGGGGAGCTACGCTCATCCGTCGCATCGAGGTGTACCATCCGGTGCTCCCCGATCCCAGTGACGCCATTCCGCGCACAGACCTTGCGGGGGCCCGCATCCTGCTGCGCCAGCTCGGTGACGGCGACGTCGTCAACGTCCATCTCTGGCATGGGCGTTCCCCTCAGGGAGAGCCTGCGTTCAGTCAGCGCCTCAACCGCTTCGGTGAGCAGCAGAAGGCGGAGCGGGCCTTGTTCGTGCGGCTGCCACTTCCCGTGGAGAGCGGATGGCACACGCTGCGGGTGGAGATGAACGGTCGCGAATACGTCGAGTATCACTTCATGACGTACTGAGCCACGCTTTGGCGAGGCTCTGCCGCTGAAGGCCCGAGGCGTCAGCGGGCGGAGACGGGGCGCAGCAGCACGCCTTGACCCGAGCGCTCGGTCTCGTCGACCTTGCCAGGCTCAGCGAGGGTGATGCCCGTGATGATGCCGCTGTCGTTCACCGCGACGTACACCCCGCGCTTCCAGTAGGCCATGAAGCCCACCTCCTGCTGGTCTGGCTGCCCCCATTCCTGCAGGGCGAGCTTGTAGCTGTCGCCCACGTTGAAGGGAATCCCCACCAGCTTCACGTTGCTCTGCATGACCACGAGCGATTCGACCACGTTGTCCCGGTTTTTCACGGTCTTGACGTGGGCCACAAAGCCAAGGCTCGTGTAGGTGAAACGCACATAGTCATTGGCGGGCTCCTTGCCGCGCACGGGGTCGACATGGTCGGGAGGGCCGACCACGCCGAAGAGGGTTTCCAGATCTTGCCCTGGCTGGATGTTGGCGCGGTTCACCGAGATCCCGGTCTTCTGGAACTGGGGGGCCGACGTCGGGGCGGTCTGCTGACGCTTCGGCGCTCGAGGCTTTCCATATTGTGCCTGCGCGGGAGACATGAGCGCGAGAAGCGCGACGCACACGATGACGTTCCGGGACCAACCTGCAGCCATGTTCAAAGACCTCTCAGCGGGCGGTGGACGTGCCTCTGGCTCGCCCACCCTGTGAATCTTGCGCCGACGCGGCGCGTTGGAGAAGAAGAGTATAGCACATCTCGTCGCGTCGGTCATGGCGCGGCCCGCGTGAAGGGTCAGATGATGATCGTTGGTCTGGGCTTCTGGTCAGAGCCCGGCGTACGTCACGCCAGTGAAGATCCGGAGTGAACGTGCCCCTGGGCGCACAGGCTTCGCCGCGGAACACGGAACAGATCGAGAGGACCTTGTTGCAGCAGGGTTCGTCATCCTCATCAGCGCTGTTGCGCGCGGTCAGATGGTGTGCACTCACCTCGGCGGATTGCGTGGTTGTCCGCCACGGTACCGTGGGGGACAAGCCTCTGTCCACCACGCCACTGTGGGGGACAATGGCGCGGAGCTGGGCCAACGGGGGCGCGCGGGGCCTGTCCACCACGCCACCGTGGGGGACATTGGTGCGGAGCTGCACGAACGGGGGCGCGCGGGGCCTGTCCACCACGCCACCGTGGGGGACACCGCGCGTCTTACCGAAAGACGGCGGCCAGAGTGGCTACAGGTTCCCTCGCGATACGCAGGTCCTGCGGAGCTCGTGCATTGTCACCTGAGCGGCGACCCCGCGACCCTCGTCAATCGGATGTTTCTTTCGAGGACGGGGACGAGGGCGAGGGGACGAGGGCGAAAACGAGGATCTACTCAGGGCGAAGGCCGCTGCGGGCTGTGCGACCCCAGTGAAGTACGATGTGACAGATGCAGGTGTCACGTGACAGCCTGGGCTGTCACATCACCACAATGTGACAACTGCAGGTGTCACGTGACAGCCAGGGCTGTCACATCACCACGATGTGACAACTGCAGGTGTCACGTGACAGCCAGGGCTGTCACATTGACCTGCGGTGCTGCTCTGCGACGCCTCAGATGACTGACGACAACTGCTTCCGCGCGCAAGATTGCACGACGCCACACGACTGCCAGACACAGCACGCCAGATAGCCTGTGCGCCCATCGCGTCGCCACGCAGCTCTCGCCCGATTCGTCCTCAAAACAAACAACACCCTGACAAGAGCCCCGGGGTCGCCACTCACGGCAACACGCGAGAGCTCCGCAGGACCCACCTGCCGAAAAGGCACTTGAAGCCATCTTGGTGCACGGCCTTCGCCTGGGCGAGCCTCGTGCAGCGTGTCTCGAGCTGCACCAGGTCCATCCCGCCACCGTGGGGGACAAGCCCAGGTCCATCCCGCCACCGTGGGGGACAAGCCTCAGTCGACCGCCGAGGCGGTTGGGGAGACCCTTCGCTGCCCTCGGCAGAACAGTCGAGGGCGGCCTCTGGCAGTGGCACCAGGACATGACGCCTCGCGACACGGTCGCCAGACGTCATACCCGCGGCGTTCACGCCGCGAGGCGGGGAAACGCCCCGCCCTGACACGGTCGAGACCTGCCGTCCAGGCTCGCTTGCTGTTGCGCGCGTGCACGCGCATCAAACGCGAATCTCGCCAGGGTTGCAAGTCGCGTGAAGGTCCCACGGCCATCGGCTGGCCCTCCCGCGTGAGCGACCACGGTCTCCCGTGGGGGGGACCTGGGCAGAAGAAGCCGTATACGATCGATCGAGGCCTTCAAGTGATGCAACCTGTCGATTACTGCCATTTCCTCTGCGTGCGCAAGCCCATCGGAATCACGAGCTTTGCCGCGGTGTCGCGTGTGCGGCGCCTGGCGGGAACGCGACGCGTGGGGCACCTGGGCACGCTCGACCCCATGGCCGAGGGCGTTCTGCCCATCGCGCTCGGCCGCGCCACCCGGCTCATCGAGTACGTGAGCGGCGACAAGCGCTACCTGGCAGAGGCGACGCTCGGCGTGATCACCGACACGCTCGATGCCCAGGGAGAGGTGCTCGAGAGACGCGATTCATCGCACATCGACGAAGCGATGGTCAGCGCCGCGCTCGGCGAGCTCGCGGTGCGAACCACACAGATCCCCCCCATGGCGTCGGCGCTCCATCACGACGGCCGGCGTCTCTACGAGATATTTCGTGAGGGGGGCACGGTCGAGGTGCCGCCTCGTCCGGTGCGCGTCGATGCGATCACCCTGGTCTCGATGCGTGCTCCACGGGTCGTGTTCGACGTGTCGTGCGGAGCCGGCACCTACATCCGTTCCCTGGCCCGGGATCTGGGCGAGATCCTCGGCTGCGGCGCCCATCTGAGCGCGCTCTCTCGCTTGCGGCGCGGCCCCTTCAGCCTGGACGATGCGGCCAGCTTCGAGCAGCTCGAGGCGGATGGTCTCACGCCCTGGCTCCTCGAGCCGCATCGGGTTCTCGACGGGCTTCCGTGGGTCTCTGTCTCCGAGGGAGACGCGGGAAGCCTGAGGCAAGGGAAGAGGATCGCCTTTGGAGGGGACGAAGCCATGCTCGTCACGTCTCCCGTCGAGGCGGGGGCTCCCGCGGAAGCGGGGAGCGCCGACGTCACATCAGATGAAGGCAGGGTGGTCGCCGTGTCAGCCCTCCGCGGTGAGCTGGTTGCCGTTGCCCGCCTGGTGGCCGGCGTGCTCTCCCCCATCAAGGTCTTCGGCGCGCAGGGGGGCGGCTCGTCGTGAGCCTGGTCTTCAGCGGTCTGGCTCCCCATCCTCCGCTGCTCGTGCCCGCAATCGGCCTCGACAACCTCGCGCGGGTAGAGGCCTCGCGGCAGGCCCTCTGCGCGCTGTCAGACCGTGTTGTGGCCTCGGCTCCAGATACCGTGGTGATCGTGACGCCCCACGGTCCCGTGCGCCACGATGCGCTCGGTCTGCTCGCGCCCCATGCCATTCGCGCCGAGTTCACGGGCTTCGACTGGAAGGTGGAGATGCGGGGCGACGTGGGGCTTGGTCAGCGCATCGTCTCGGCGGGGCGCGCTTCCGGCTACCCGGTGATGTCGTATCCCTCGTTCGACGCGCACCGCACCATGTTCTCGCG
>RGZZ01000076.1 GCA_010028905.1 Pseudomonadota bacterium
GCGCTGGCGGGCGTTCGCAGGGCATGGCCCCGTGTGGCATCGGGACCCACGATTGCGCCGGTGATCCGGGCCACCGCCGCCGCGTCGAGGGAGTGGGCGCCCCCCGTCGCAGGCGAGCACGCGGGCAGGAAGGCCCCCGCCGCAAGCGCCGCGCATCCGGTCCCCGCCGCGCCGAGGAGCGCGCGGCGGGTGAGACGCGGCTCGGTCACTGGACCACCTGATGCCAGTCCTGGTCGTAGTAGTGGACCAGGATCTGGTTGTCGAGGCGATTCACCTCGACCGGGAGCGGCTTCATGTCAGACGCGAACTCGAACATCGCTCTCGTCGTCTCGGGGGTGAGGAATCGCAGGCCGCTGGGGAAGCGGGAGGCCACCGGCGTCGGCGCATCTCCTCCTAGCACGAAGCCCCACTCGCCGAAGGCGGGCACGTAGACGTGATAGGGGGTGATGGCGAGACCCGCCTGGCGCATGGTCTCGGCGATGCACCAGTACGAGCGTCGGGCGAACAGGGGAGAGGTGCTCTGCACCACCACCCGACCGCCGGGCGCCAGAACGTTCTTGAGCCGATGGTAGAAGGCCGTGGTGTAGAGCTTGCCCACCGAGAAGTTGCTCGGATCGGGGAAGTCGACGATGATGAAGTCGAACCGCTCGCTGGCGTGCTGCCCCAGCCAGACGAAGGCATCGGCATTGGTCACATGCACCTTGGGCGACAGCAGCGATCGGCCGTTCAGCGCGGTGAGCATCGAGTTCGTCGAGAAGAGCCGCGTCATCTCGGGGTCGAGGTCGACGTGGGTCACCGACGCGACCCGATCGTCCTTCAGCACCTCCCGGATCGCCATGCCATCGCCTCCGCCGAGAACAAGAACGCGATGCGGCGCTGCCACGGCGGAGAGCCCCGGATGAACCAGGGCCTCGTGGTAGCGGTACTCGTCTTGTGAAGAGAACTGCAGATGACCGCTCAGAAAGAGGCGCACGTCGCTGTGGCGGCGGGTGAGCACGATGCGCTGGTAGGGGCTCGAGCGCGCCATGATCACGTCGTCGGCGTATAGCCCTTGCTCGGTGAACGAGACGATCTGGCTCGAGAAGGCGAAGGCCGCGACCAGCATCAGCAGCGCGCCGATGCACTGGGCGCGCAGCAGGCGGGCGCGCGGGAGATCGCTGGCGAACACGTAGGTGCCCCACAGCGCCACGGCCACGTTGAGAAGTCCGAACAGCAGCGCCGAGCGGATGAGCCCCAGCTTCGGCACCAGCACCAGCGGGAACATGATCGAGGCCACCAGCGCCCCGAGGTAGTCGAGGCTCAGCACCTCCGAGACCAGGTGGCTGAACTCGAAGCGCTTCTCGAGGATGCGCAGCAGCAGCGGGATCTCGAGCCCCACCAGAACCCCGATGATGCCCACCACCACGTAGAGCAGCAGCTGGAAGCCCCAGCCCTGACCGAACGCGATGAACAGCAGCGTGGTCGAGAACCCGCCCATCAGGCCCACCATGGTCTCGACCTGCACGAAGCGCGCCACCAGGTCGCGGGTGATGTAGCGTGAGATGTACGACCCCACGCCCATCGAGAACATGTAGGCGCCGATGACCGTCGAGAACTGGGTCACGCTGTCGCCCAGCAGGTAGCTGGCCACGGTGCCGGCCAGCAGCTCGTACACGAGGCCGCACGTGGCGATGACGAAGACCGAGACCAGCAGTGCGGCTGTCACGCGCTCTCGATACCCTCGTCAGCCGTGCAGCGCGGCGGCGATGATGATTGAGACCCCGAGCGAGAATGCGCCGACGATGATGGCGAGGGCCACATTCTCCTTCTCGTTGATCTCCTTCCAGAGGTCGTAGGGTGTGAGCCAGTCGATGACCATGAACCCCAGGCACAGGATGGCCAGGCCGAGAATCGAGAAGATGCCGGTGTTGACGAGGTTCTTGACCAGCAGCGCGGTGTCGATCATGGGCTATTTCCCTCCACTGTAGTGGGTGTAGTGCGAGTAGACAGAGCGATACGACCCCGGGTTGTCGCGCACGGATCGCGGAACGCCCTTCAGGCGTTCGGTGGGAGACGGCGACCAGCCGTACCAGTGCGCCCACGACAGCAGCATCATCAGCATCAGGGCGAGGGTGTGATAGATACGCAAGCAGTTCTCCTTTCGTGTTGCCGAGGCGGTCAGGGGGTGGCGTTGGCGTCGGCCATGTCCCTGAGCCAGACGAAGGTCTGGAAGAGCAGGGTCAGCAGGAACAAGCCGCCCATGGCGTACCCGTAGAGGCTCCAGAGTGTCACGTCGCTGATGGCCTTGACCGTGTAGTCGAAGAGCTTCGGACCTGGGGTGGGCAGGCCAGGGTTGTAGGCTTCCGGCTGGCTGCCGGTTCCCGATTCCGGTTCGATGAACAATCGGTAGCTCCCGGGCGGGACGTGCGAGAAGGTGACTGAGCCGCTGGGGCTCCCCTCAACCCAGCGCTCACCGTCTTCGATACCCGTGTAGAAGCTGATGTCGACGTAGCCGTCGTAGGCGATGTCGCTGTCTTCGCTGAGCAGCGCCAGGTGGAAGCCGGCCCATCGGTTGTTCACGGTGGTATCCACCACGAGGTCGAGATCTGCCGCGGAGGAGCCTTGTATGGTGAACGGCGCGGTGACCATCGAGCGCTCTCGCGCGTTGGTCATGTATTCGTAGCTCGACTTGAACACATTCTGCGATTTCGAGCGCATGCTGAACCCGACGGTGAGAATGAGACCCAGCATTCCCCACATGAACAAGGCGGCCCACAGCGCGCAGCCCGTGAGCGCGCTGGGGCTTGAAGCAAGGGGGGGCTGGCTCGGTTTCTCCTCGGGGAGACGGAAGCTCTTGCGAACCTCGGTGGCACTGATGCGGGTTCCGGCCGACCACGCGATCTCGACGTCGCTGACCTCCGCCGACAGCAGCTTGTCGCCGCTCTTGTAGTCGGTGAGGTCGGCAAGCTGTCCCACGGCGACCTGCCAGTAGAACTCGCCCAGGGCGTAGTCGACCTGCGCTGTCGCGCTCTCAATGAAGGTGTAGCGCACGCCGAGGTGGGTCACGGAAGCGTGAGGCGGCGCGTCGGTGATGAGGGTGCCGTTCGGCGATGTGGGCAGGGCGTGGGTGACCTTCACCAGTGACCAGCCCTCTTCGCCCTCGACCAGCCATCGGTAGCCGTTGAACGGGTTGTAGAGCAGGTATTCCGACCAAGAGAAGCGCTCGCCGTCGTCTTCCACCGAGCGGCGCATGAAGCCGATGCACTCGAGCTTCTCGCCGCGCAGCGTGCCCCGGCTTCCCAGGGGGATGGTGGGTGCGTGCTTCGTTCGCTCGGTGTAGCGCCACAGAAGCTTGTAGTCAGGGTCGGTGAGATCGGTGGCCGAGTCGCAGTAGGCGCAGACGATGACCTGGGTCCGAGCCCCTCCGCGCAGCTCGAAGGGCGCGCCGCAATGACGGCAGCGCAGGGTGGCGGCCGAGGGCTGGCTCTTCGTCACGCGTTCCAGCCTTCGATCTCGCGCAGGTTGGCCAGGTGGAGCTGGTCGAACTCCACGTGCTCGCCCACGAACACCAGGGGCGGGTCTTCGCTGTAGTCGATGGTGGCGCCCTTGGCGGTGTCGCTCTTCAGGTCGACCACGGGTGCGTCGTACCCGCTGGTCTGCACGAACGGCAGGCTTCCCTGGCAGGCCACCACCCGCGCGCGCTGGGTCTCTGTCACCACGTACCGAACACCGCCGAGCGTCAGCGTTGCGCCGCGTCGCAGGTTCTCGAAGGGCGGCAGGTCAGGCGGGGTCTCGATGCGCGCGCTCATGAAGTACTCGCCCATGGCCTCGCCGATCCAGCCCTCGCGATCGCCACCGATGATCGCAAACCACTCGTTCCAGAGACCGGCGGGGTAGGCCACCTGGATGCGTCCCACGATCTCGAACCCGATCTTCTTGTGTCGGCCCGACGCGCCGATCTGCAACGGGCTGCCGTCTTCTTGGACGGCGGCCGTCTCTCCGATCTTCTCGACGTCGAGATCGCGCCGCACCAGCATCGAGCGGCAGGCGTCGCATACGACGTACCCCGTCGTCTGGGTGGCGAACTTCACGGGGGCTCCGCACGAGGGGCAGGAGAGGGTGAACATCGGCCTTTCGTTCCCGTCGGAAGGGCGCTTCCCCTCCCGCTCGCCACGAGCACCGGGTTGGCCGACCGTGACGAAGGAACCCCGGGAGCACACGCCAATACCCCTCCCATGAGCACCACGCCGACCTGTCTGGTCTTGTCGATGAACCTGCTGAACTGGGGCATGTACGGTCCGGTGGCCCCGGCCAAGGTGCGCGCAGTGGTCGACGTCGTTCGCGCTTCGCGGCCGCTCGTTCTGTGTCTCAGCGAGGTCGGTCCGGACGACGCTGTCGCACAGCTGACCGGCCCCCTGTCAGAGCAGGGCCTCGTGTATGAGGTCGCCTCTGTGGGCACCTCGAACAAGCGTGGCATCCGCAATGCCATCCTCACCCTTCGGGGGGTCGAGGTGCTCGAGCCGAAGCTGGCCATGCCGCTCGAGCTCACCATCCCGCCCATCGACCTCGAGAGCTTCCAGATGGGGGGAATGCGGCTGCGGCTGTCGCGCGAGCCCCTGGGCGTGCTCGTCCGCGCGCACGGCCTGGTGGTGGCGGTCGGGTTCTTCCACCCCAAGAGCAAGTACCTCGAAGACTTCCGCAACGGCGACGGGGTGTCGCAGGCCCCGCACCAGACCTTCCTGGGCCTCTGCAAGATGATGTCGTCGCTGCGCAACTTCGGGCAGTGCATGCTGGCGCGCGAG
Organism: Pseudomonadota bacterium; assembly: GCA_010028905.1. Classification (NCBI taxonomy): domain Bacteria; kingdom Pseudomonadati; phylum Pseudomonadota; species Pseudomonadota bacterium. The sequence continues at coordinate 4,782 of RGZZ01000076.1, forward strand.
TTCGTCGATCGCTTCAGCGAGCTGAACCCGACGAAGGCTGAGTGGGGGGTGTCTGAACGAGACATCCGCTTCGTGCTGGCGGGAGACTGGAACGCCAATCCCCAGGAAGAGCAGCGGCAGGCGGACCCTCCTGCACGATGTCATCGGTGGCCTGTCCACCGATCTGGCCCAGGTGTGCACCATCCGCTGGGCCGGCAACCCGAGCAGCTTTGACGCCATCTATGTCGACGCGCGCACCCGCGAGCACACGTTCGCGCGCATCGTTCCCGTCGACCTCGTCGATCTCTTCGGTCTCCCGCCTGAGGAGCGCGACCGCGTGGAGAATGAGACCCTCGACCACTGCCCGGTAGGCCTGTTCCTCGAATGATGGGGGGGGCACGAAACAACGGTCCCCTTCGTGGTGTCGATCTAGACAGCCACTGTCAGTCCTGGAGGTATCGATGAGCCCTTTCTCTGTCTCCCGCCTGCTGGTCGTGCTGCTGTTCGTCGCGGGGTTCTGGGTCGTTTCGCCGGCAGCCTCGCCCCCGTCGTGGGCGGCCCCTGCGAAGTCGACCTACGCCGTGCTCATCGTGAGCGACAGCCGCGCCAAGGCGCAGCGCGTGAAGGAAGAGCAGATCGTCGAGCTCATCCACAAGAGCCTCGATGATCAGGGGCTGCCGCGTGAGGTGCTGCCCATTCTCACCTATCACACCAACCAGCCGGGCGAGCGCGCCTACTGCGAGAAGGCGCTGGGCATCAAGACCAGCGATCTGGTCTTCCTGGGGCTGGCCCAGCACAAGGACTTCGTGGTCAAGAAGGTGATGCTACGGGTGCCCAATGTCGTTGATCCGGTGAAGTCGGTGGGCACCCTCTTCGAACGGGCCGTGGCGGTGCTCTCGAAGATCGATCGCCCCACGTCCTCTCCCGCAGCCTCCACGAGTCCGGACATCCCCGAAATGCCCCCGCTGCCATCTTCCACGCCCCCCCCTGCTCCCTCGACCGGGGCCCGCATCCGCGTGGCGGTCATGTGCCACGGGGTGAACTCCTCGGGTCAGCCACTCGATCACAGCAGCGATTTCTCGGCCAGCGACACCTTCCACGTCTCGTGCGAGGTGAAGGGGCTGCGCTATGGCACGGTGCTCGAAGCGCGCTGGTACAGCGGAAAGTCGCTGCTCAACAAGGGGCGCCTCGTCTCGAACAAGGAGGGCGACTACTACGCCTGGTTCTCCATGGCGCCCACCGGCAGATGGAAGACCGGAACGTACAGGGTCGACCTCTATGTCGACGGAGAGCAGCAGGCCAGTCAGTTCTTCCGGGTGACCGGCGGCGATTGACCCGGCATCTCGGCAAGCAGCGGTTCAGGCGCGTGACCCGGCCGAGAGGCATCGGGTCACGTGTCTTGCTGGCGCTCACCATCTGCGCGTTCGCACTCGCCGCCGCTGGATGCCGCGGGCGCGGCCCCTCTCCCAATCTCGCGGGCAGCGCGCGCGAGGTGCTGGTTGTGGCGTGCGCGGTCGACGCGCTCTCCCTCGATCCGGCCGTGGCCTACGAGTTCGTGTCGGCCAACGTCGACCTCGATCTGTACGAGACGCTGCTGCGCTATGAGGGCAACGATTTCACCCGCCCCCGGCCGGGACTTGCGACCTCCTGGAAGGCTTCCGCGGACGGCTTGCGGTGGGTGTTCCGCCTGCGCAAGGAGGCGCGTTTCGCGTCGGGGGCGCCGGTCGATGCCGAGGCGGTGAAGTTCTCGCTCGACCGCACGCTCGACATGAAGATGGGGCCATCTGAGATTCTCTCTGACCTGCTCTCGCCCGATCGCATCCGGGTCATCGACGCGCACACCGTCGAGATGCGTCTCAAGCATCCATCGTCGTACTTTCTCTGCACCCTCTCCAACTCGGCGGCCGCCATCGTCGATCCGAAAGTGGTGCGCCAGCATCCCGCCAGCTGGATGACCGATCACTCGGCAGGGTCCGGGCCGTTCGTGCTCGAGCGCTGGGAGCGCGACGTCTCGATGGTGCTGACGCGAAACGAGCAGTACTGGGGAAGAAAGCCCCGCCTGCGGCGCGTCATCATCAAGGACGTGAAAGAGCCGAGCACGCAGGCCATGATGCTCGAGCGCGGCGACATCGACATGGCCTACGATCTCAGCCCGCTGCAGATCTCCGAGGCGCAGGCCGCCTCATCTCGGGTGCGCGTGGTCGAGGGGCCGTTCCTGCGCCTCTTCTACCTGGGCATGAACGTGCGATGCAAGCCGTTCGACAACCCGAAGGTGCGAGAGGCCGTGCGATGCGCCATCGACTACGACGGTCTGGTGCGCGACATGGCGCGGGGACACGCGCTTGCGTTGCAGGGGCCCATCATCAAGGGGCTGCTGGGCTATCAGCCAGCGCTCGGCACGGCGCGCCACGATCCAGTGCGGGCGCGTCGCCTGCTGGCCGACGCGGGGGTGGGAGAGGGCTTCGACACCACCCTGTACGCGAGCACCGGACCCACAGCGTTCGGCCCGAGTCGAGATGAGATCTGCGCCAAACTGCAGTCTGATCTGGCCGCGGTGGGGATTCGGGCCGAGGTGAAGATGCTCTCGAGCACGGCCTATCTCGATCTGTATCGGGGCAAGAAGACCGCGCTCAACATGGGTGACTGGGGGGCTGACTTCCCCGATGCGTTCAACTTCGCCCAGCCCTTCGGACACTCTCGAGGGCCGCTTGCCGCGCGCGTGCAGTTCGCCGACGCAACCCTCGACGGGCTCATCGACAGCGCGAGCGCTGAGCTCGATGATCGGCGCAGACGCGCCATGTACATCGCGATACAGAAGCGCCTCATGGCCATCGGACCGTGGGCCGTGCTGCTGCAGCCCACCCGCGCGCTCTTGATGCGGGCCGAGGTGCACGGGTTCGTGTATGAGGCCCTCTCCCCCATGGACTACGCGGGCGTCTGGAAGGGGGAACCGTGACGAAGCTGCAGCGCATCTTTGCGCGTCGCCTGGGGCTCGCCCTGTTCTTGCTGCTGGGCATCACGCTGGTGACCTTCCTGCTCTCGCACGTGGTGCCCGGCGATCCCGTGGCTACCATGCTGGGTGATCGCGGCAGCGAGGAGCAGATCGCCCGCATGCGCACGCAGATGGGGCTCGACCGTCCGCTGCCCGTGCAGTACGCCCGCTACCTCTGGGGGCTGCTGCACCTCGACATGGGAACCTCGATACGCACCCGACGCCCCGTGCTCGAAGATCTGGGAGACTACTTCCCGGCCACCTTCGAGCTGGCCACCTGCGCCTTGCTGATCTCGCTGGCGCTGGGCATCCCCCTGGGCGTGATCTCGGCATTGAAACGCGATGGTCCCGTCGACCACGGGGCTCGGGTGGTCGCGCTGCTCGGGGTCTCGATGCCGGTGTTCTGGCTTGCGCTGCTGCTGCTGGGGCTGTTCTACGGCCGCTGGGATCTGCTTCCGCCCGGGGGGCGCCTGAGCGACTTCACCCTGCCGCCTCGTCGCATCACCGGCCTCATGCTCGTCGACAGCATGATGGCTCTCGACCCCCATGCGTTCATCGACGCTGCGCGCCATCTCGTGCTGCCATCGGTCTGCCTTGCCTTCCTCACTACGGCCACGCTCGCCCGCAGCGTGCGGTCGCAGATGCTCGAGGTGCTCGGTCGCGACTACGTGCGCATGGCCCATTCCCTGGGGCTCGAGCACTGGCGTGTGGTCTGCGTCTATGCGCTCAAGAACGCGCTGCTGCCGGTGGTGACCCTCATCGGCCTCGCCTACGGGAGCCTGCTCTCCGGGGCCGTGCTCACCGAGACCGTCTTCTCGTGGCCCGGCATCGGCAAGTACGCGGTCGACAGCTCGGTGAGCCTCGATTTCCCCGCGCTGATGGGGGTCACGCTGCTCATCGCCACCGTGTACAGCCTGGTGAACCTGGCGGTCGATCTCGTGTACATCGCCGTCGACCCACGCGTGCGTGACGGTCTCGTGGGAGGCGGGGATCCATGAGTGCAACGGTCTCATCACCTCCTCCCGATGCGGCGCCGCGCGGGGGAGACGGGGGCGAGAAAGCCGCCGCCGCAACGGGTCTCGGCGCCCATGGCAGGGTGTCGGTCTGGCGGGCTGTTGCGCGCAACCCGCTGAGCGCGACGGGCCTCGGGGTCGTCGCGGCGTTTCTCGTGCTCGCGCTCATCGGCCCCTACATCACCCCGTATGATCCCATCGGTCAGAACCTGGCGCAGGCCTTCCAGGCGCCGTCGCGCGCGCACCTGTTTGGAACCGACAGCCTGGGTTGCGACGTGTTGAGCCGCGTGCTCGCGGGGGCGCGCTACTCGGTGCCCACGGGGTTCGTGGTCGTGGCCACGGCCGCGCTGGTGGGCATCTTCGTCGGCGCCCTGGCTGGTTTTCTGGGGGGGTGGGTCGATGAGATTCTCATGCGGGTCACCGATCTGTTCCTGGCATTCCCCGCCCTCGTGCTCGCCATGGCCATCGCCGGCGCCCTGGGGCCCAGCCTGCCGAACGCACTGGCGGCGCTGGCCATCACGTGGTGGCCGGCCTATGCGCGCCTCGTGCGGGCCGAGGTCCTGCGGGTGAAGCAGGCGCCGTTCGTCGAGGCGGCCAGAGCCCTCGGCGTGCCGCCCCGCGATGTGCTTGTCACCCACATCCTCCCGAACTGCCTCACGCCGGTGGTGGTGCAGGCTACCCTCGATCTCGGGGGGGTCATTCTCACCGCGTCGGCGCTCTCGTTCGTCGGTTTCGGCGCGCAGCCTCCGACGCCCGAGTGGGGGGCGATGATCAGCGCGGGGCGCACCTACATGGTGTCGTACCCGTGGATCGTGATCTTCCCGGGGGCCGCCGTGCTGCTCTGCGTGATGGGGTTCAACCTCGTGGGCGACGGGCTGCGCGACGCCCTCGATCCGGGAGCGCAGCCATGACCGCGTTGATCGATGTGGTGAACCTTCGCGTGTCGTTCGTGACGCGCGCTGAACCGCTGCGGGTGGTGCGGGGCGTCGATCTGCGGCTCGCCCGCGGCGAGGCGCTGGGCATCGTGGGCGAGACCGGCAGCGGCAAGACGGTCGCCACATCGGCCTTCACCGGTCTGCTCCCGCCAGCCGCGCGGGTGGAAGCCGACGCGCTCGCCTTCGACGGTCGTTCCCTGCTGCGCGATGGCATGCTCGACACGCGGGCGGTCGAGGCGCTGCGCGGGCGGGGCATCGGCATGATCTTTCAAGACCCGTCGAGCGCGATGAACCCGGTGTTCACCATCGGCGAGGTGATGGTCGACGTGCTCCGCCGACACGAGGGGCTGCGCTTCGATGTGGCGCGAACCCGCGCCCTCGAGCTGCTGGGACGGGTGGGGCTTCCGGAGCCGGGCGCCGTGTTCGGCGGATACCCGCATCGCTTGAGCGGTGGCATGAAGCAGCGCGCCGCCATCGCCACCGTGCTGGCCACCCGCCCGTCGCTGCTCATCGCCGATGAGCCCACGACGGCGCTCGATGCCACGGTGCAGGCGCAGGTGCTCGCGCTTCTCGCCGAGCTCCGGCGCGACAGCGGGGAGTCGCTCATCTTCATCAGCCACGATCTCGCCGTGGTGTCGCGGGTGTGTGATCGGGTGGCCGTGATGTATGCCGGTCGCATTGTCGAGGAGGGGGCGGTGGAGCAGCTCTATCGCGCACCAGCGCACCCGTACACCCGCGGCCTGTTCGCGGCGCGCCCCATGCTGCGACGCCCGTCGCGTCTCGACGAGGTGCAGGCGGTGGTGCGCGGGCGCGAGCGGCTGCCGCTGATGGCCATCCCTGGTGCTGTACCGCCGCTGTCGCAGCTGCCGCAGGGCTGCGCCTTCCATCCCCGTTGCCTGCTGGCCACGGCGCGCTGCGCCGCCGAGGTTCCCCCGCTGGCGCCGCTTCACCTCGCTGGAGAGAAGGCGACTGAGGTCGGAGACGACGCGCCAGGGGGCGCGATCGTCACGCGCGTGGCCTGCTTCCATCCCATGCGACCAGATGGAGAGAGCTGACCATGGCGTTGCTCGAGGTTCGTGATCTGGTGTTTCGTCATCCGGGCGCCCCGCGGCGCACCATCGATGGCGTGAGCCTCGATGTTGCCGCGGGTGAGACCGTGGCGCTCGTGGGCGAGTCGGGCTCTGGCAAGTCGACCTTCATTCGACTGGTGATGGGGCTGCTCACCCCCGTGAGCGGATCGGTGACCTTCGACGGGCGTCGCCTCGACACGCTCACTGAGGCCGAACGCCGTCCGCATCGGGTCGACATGGGCATGGTGTTCCAGGATCCGGCAGCCTCTCTCAACCCGCGTCGCACCGTGCAGCAGACGCTGGCCGAGCCGTTTCGCATTCATCGCCCCGACCTCTCGCCCGCCGACGTGGAGGCCGAGTCGCTGCATCTGCTCGACACCGTGGGGCTGGGCGCCGATCATCTGCATCGGTATCCCCAGGCGCTCAGCGGCGGCCAGCGCCAGCGCGTCTCCATCGCCCGCGCGCTCGCGGTGAAGCCGCGCATCGTGCTGCTCGACGAGCCGACCTCGGCCCTCGATGTGTCGGTGCAGGCCCAGATCCTCAACCTGCTGCTCGAGCTGCAGCGATCGCTGAGCCTCGCGTACCTGTTTGTGAGCCACGATCTCGCCGTGGTAGCCCACATGGCCGATCGCATCGGGGTCATGCAGGGCGGGCGGCTGGTGGAGTGCGCTGAGACACAGACGTTGCTCGCCACGCCCGGGAGCGCGTACACGAAGTCGCTGCTCGACGCGTTCACAGGCGCCTGATGTCGCTGCGGGCAGAGATGCGCGAGACCCTCCGGCTGGCCGGCCCGCTCGCGGGCGTGCAGATGCTCTCGATGGCCATGGTGTTCGTCGACAGCCTCTTCGTGGGTCGGGTGGGCCCGGACGCACTGGCCGCCATGTCGATGTCGGTCGGACTGCTGAGCCTCGTGGAGATCGTCTGCATCGGGCTGCTGTCGACCCTCACGGTCTTCGTGGCCCAGGAGGCGGGTGCGGGGAGGCCGCGCGCAGTGGCCCACACTGTGCGACGCGGTCTCGTCATGGCCTTTGCCCTGGGGGCTGCGGTGGTGGTGCTCTCGACACTCTCGCCCTGGGCGCTTCGCCTGCTGCATCAAGATGCGTCGCTCATTCCCCTCGCGCGTGACTTCCTGCTGGCGCTGTCGCTGGGGATGCCGGGAAAGCTCGCCTTCCTCGCGCTGCGAAACTTCTGCGAGGGGCTGTCAGACATCCGGCCGTCGGTCACGGTGGCGGCGGGCGCCGTGGCGTTGAACGCGGCGCTCGACTACGGGCTTGTGCTCGGCCGCCTCGGCTGCCCTCGTCTCGGGCTCGTGGGCTCTGGCATCGCGACGGCGATGTGCAGCTGGGGCATGTTCGTTGCGTTGTTCGTCTGGGTGCGACGGAGCCCCCGTTATGCGGCATACCGCATCTCTGGCGACGATGAGGACGATGGCCACTCGCTCGCAGAGATCGTGCGCGTCGGTCTGCCCTTCAGCGGAAGCCTGCTGGCCGAGATCGCGTTCTTTGCCTTTGCCTCGTTCGTGATGGGCAGCATCAGCGTGCAGGCCCAGGCGGCGCATCAGGTCGCCATCGGTGCCGTGTCGTTCCTCTTCATGATCCCCCTGGGCACATCGTTCGCGCTTACCATCCGGGTGAGTCGCGCGCGCGGCGCCGACGACGCGATGGGGGTGAGACGCGCGGTTCAGGCGGGTCTGCTCGTCACCGCGGCGATGCAGACCGTGTCTGCTTTGCTCTTCCTGCTCGCGCCCGATGTCGTGGTCTCGCTCTACACCCACGATGGGGCCATCGTTCCGCTGGCGACATCGCTGGTGCGCGTCGCGGCACTGTTTCAGCTCTTCGACGGCGTTCAGGTGGCGAGCATGGGCATTCTGCGTGGTCTCGTCGATGCCCAGGTGCCCCTCGTCATCACCACGTTTGCCTACTGGGCCGTGGGTGCGCCTGCCTCGCTCATCTGCGCGTTCTGGCTCGGATGTGGGCCGCAGGGGGTGTGGTACGGGTTCGTGGTCGGTCTCGGTCTGGCCGCCCTGCTGCTGCAGCTGCGGATCTGGAAGCGGCTTGGCGCATTGGCGGGCACGGGCGTCTCGACTTGAAGGAGCGGTTGTTTCGTGGTAGGCTGAGAGAGCGTCGGTGACGCGCATTCCCAGTGCGGGGAGGTCAGCATGGGCCAGCGCGATACGCGCGTCACACCGCAAGAGCGCGACGCATCGACGCTTCTGGGCCGCGCCGCGCCATCGCGCCGGCGCGCCTTCGGCCTGGCCGGCGCCCTCGCCGTGGTCGGGCTGGTCACCGCCATCGCCTTTGTCGTGGCGTCGGCGTCGGTGAGCCACCTGCAGCTCTCGAACCACGCGCTCAACGAGGCTCACGCCCAGGATGCCGCACGCTCGGCCATCTCCCTCGCCATCGCCCGCATGATGCGAACCTCCGATTACGGCACGGCGGCCGGTGCTGACCGCACCATCACGGTGCATCTCCCCGAGGCTCCAGAGAAGAGCGGGGCTTCGCTCACCTTCGATCCGGATCAGGCGAAGAAGCTCGGCGTCCCCCTCTCCACCAACAACCTGCTGGGCAAGACCTCGGTGGCCGTCCTCGACGGGCAGGTGGTGCCCACCCAGGCCGCGAGGCTCATCGCCGTGGGAACGTGCTGCGGCGTCACGCGTCAGGTCGAGGCCATGCTCCACATCCCCCCGTTCCCCTACGCGGCCTGCTGCGATGGCGCCATCGTCAGCGCTGGGGGGCTGCAGGTGGCCAGCCGCGACGCGAACACGCCACCAGACACGCCCATCTCGAAGATGAAGCCCGCCGACGTGCTGTGCAACGCCCAGGGCAAGAACGCCATCGCGCTGGGCCCCGACACCATCATCAACGGCGATCTGCGCGCGGGTGGGGGCATCTCCCTCGATCCGAACGGGGGCACCCGCGTGATGGGGCAGGTGCTGCAGAACCAGGCACGCCGCACGGTGCCTACGATCAAGGCCGAAGACTACGATCCCGGCACCGACGCGACCGAGCTGACCGCGACCTACACGAGTCCGCACTTCACGGGAAAGCTTCGTAGCACAGGCAACGTGACCATCTTGGGTGACACCACCCTCGACGGCGCGGTGCTCTATGTCAACGGTGATCTCACCATCAACGGCTCGCTCAAGGGTACGGGCATCATCGTCACCACCGGCAAGCTCAACATCGTCGGGCAGGCCGACATGGCGAGCGCTGACAAGGTGGCCGTGGTGGCGAAAGGCGATGTGCGCATCGAGGGGCGAGGGCAGAGCACCTCGCGCCTGCGGGGCGTGGTGTACACCGAGGGGAGCCTCGTGGCGCAGCAGCTTCGCCTCGAGGGGGCCCTGCTGTCGCACACCGAGGGGACGACCTCGCAGGTGCGCCTCGAACAGGCGTCGCTGCTGCGCGACCCCACCGCCAGCCGGGTCGAGGTGAGCGTGAAGACGCAGACCACGACGACCACGACCCTCTCAAAATCGAACTTTGACCTCGCCATCGGAGCGGACGGCAAGACCTACAATCACTGGCTTCTCTCACCTTTCGAGGTGCCAGACAATACGAGTCGTTACTACTGGCATCACCTCGGGGTGAACTGGAGCGGTACGACGGCCAACGTGACTCTGTGCAAGAACTCCGTTGCCCCAAACCAGCGCAACAGCTACATCAACGCGCGCGTGGGTGAAGTCTCATTGACGGCCGACGAGCTCAAGAATGGGGGGGGCAACGTCGACCGCATTCTCGGGGTGCTGAACGACCGGCTCCCGGGAAGCACCGACCCAACGACCTATGACCTGGCGTGGCTTCAGAAAAAGATGGGGCTCAGTGTTGAAACACGGGAAACGACAACCACAACAGGCGGACCCACCTCTGTCGTTACCGTCGACCCCAGTGAGCTCCTGCCCCTTTCCGACCGCGTGAGAATCGTACTCTGGCGCGAGCAGTGAGCCTCTTCATCACGCCATACGTCGCTCAGTAGAGCCCGCTGCGCAGATACACAAGTCGCTCGAGGTCGAAGCGCTCAGGCGGTTTCCCGTCGGGCGCGGGGGCTTCGAGGCTCAGGGTGACAAGCACGGTGGTGCCGCTTGCCGCGATGTCGAGCTGCTTCAAGAAGCGCGCCAGCTGTCGCTCTCGCCCATTGCGCGCCGCCGTCACATCACGCAGCTGGCTCGCCGTGGGAAACCAGAGCGCGCCCGCGGTGAAGCCGCCGAAGAGATCGGGGGGGGCAGGGGGCCAGGTCTTGCGCCAGAGGCACTGCTCGGCAGCGGTCCAGCTGTACACCACGAGCTGCGACTCG
>RGZZ01000077.1 GCA_010028905.1 Pseudomonadota bacterium
CTGACGGCCGGCATGCAAGACGGCATCTGCCGCGCCGATCGGCAGCGCGCGGGATACGTTCCCCTCGTGGCAGCCGCGGCAGGCATTCCCATGAACCTCCCGCTGATCGTGGGGGGCAGCGTCCCCCCCGCCTTCTTCTCCGAGACCGCCTTCGACGTGAAGCACGCCCTCGAGCTGCGCAAAGCGCTCATCAAGGGGGTCGCCCCCCTGGCGCTGTACCTCGAGTACGTGGGCATGGCCAACGACTACAGCGCCGTCTGGAAGCTCCCTGAGATGGGGCACCGCGACCCGGCCTCGCTCGACACCCCGCAGCATCCGCAGCACAACTTCGCGGTCTCCGGGCTCGAGCTGCGTCACATGGTCGACGTGAGGAGCGCACGAGACTACGTGCTCGAGACGCGTGACTTCATCGAAGACAAGAGCGATCTCGTGGTGCGCCTGCCCGGCATCCGCGAGATCCTGCAGAACGGCGCAGATGTGGGCCGCGGCTCGCAGATCGATCAGGCCATCGCGAAGAAGCCGGACGTGGTTCTCTTCTGGGGCGGTGCGAATGACGTGCTCGCGGCCGCCACCGGCGGGGTGGTCGATGACCGCACCCTCACGCCGGTGACCGATCAGATCTGGGATTTCAACCACCAGGATCTCGTCACCCAGAAGTGGGTGCGCCGCCAGACCCAGCACGAGGTGAAGGGGCTGTGGTCGTCGCTCATCGGTCCGCAGGGCGCCCTCACCCGCCTGCTCAACGAGACCACGGCAGAGATCGTGGCGATGAACCTGCCAGACGTGACCACCATTCCGAATCTCCGCGTGGTGGGGCGTCCTCTCGGCTCGCTCCCCTTCCGCGTCGTCCTGCCGGACGGCACCGACGCCACGAGCCGCCTCGAGCAGTTCATCATCCCCACGCGCGTGAAGAGCGCCCTCAAGGGCCAGCGCGAGCAATACCCCGCGGGCAGCCGCGTCGGCCTCGTCACCGTGCTGAGCGCCCTGGTGGCCGGCCACCGCATCGAGAGCGCGGCCGACCTCGAGGCGGCCATGCGCGACCTGACCCGCGATGGCGCACTCACCGAGAACGACGTTCTCGATCGCGACGAGCTCGCCGCGGTGCAGGAGCGCATCGATGACTTCAATCGTCTGCTGCAGCAGACCGCCGCGCGCAACAAGCGAATCCATCTCGTCGATGCCCACGCGATGATGAACGAGATCGCCACCACGGGACGCGCGCTGCGTGGCACCGGCCCGGACGTGACCGTGACCACCACGTTCACCGGAACCCCGACCTCCGATGGGCGCGACGGCATGTTCAGCTTTGATGGGTTCCATCCGAGCAACACGGGCCACGCCATGATCGCCAACGCTGTGCTCGACCGCCTGCGCGCCGATCTCGGCGCCAATCCGCGCTTCGCCTGCTTTCGCGACGCCAGGCCCGTCGACGAGAAGGCCGCCTACCAGGCCGACCCTCACCGGACCGCGAGACCCGCGTTCATGCTGGCGCCGGAGAACGTGGACACCCTCAGCAGCCAGATCGGTGCCACCGCGGGAGGGCACTACCCCTTCGCCCCGCCTGCCCCGTGATCTCTCCTCACGCGTCACGCTGAAACAGGAACGCGTGCCTCCCCTCCGCACAAGAAGCAAAAAGGCCCCCTCAAGTCGAGGGGGCCTGTCGCATTCCTGGGGCTCGCGCCGCTGGCGCGCGCTCAGACGCGGAACTGTGCGACCACGGGGAGATGGTCTGATCCCTTGGCTGCATCCGGGTCGTTCACCACGTGCTCGGAGCCCTCGATGTAGGCGTCCTTCATGCCGTCAGAGAGCAACAGGAAGTCGATGCGCCGATGGGTTGCGGGGTGGCTGATCTCCGACGAACCGGCGAGGGGGTCGTAGAGGCGTGCAGCATCACCGTCCTGGCCCTTCACTGCGCGAACGGCTGGACTGCTCTCCACGTCGTTGAAATCTCCACACACGACATAGCGACGCCCCGGATAGGCTGCCATTCGCTCGGAGAGGATCTTGTGTATCTCTTTCCCTTCGCCCAGACGCTTGTCGTCAGCCGCCTGACCACCCGCCTGGGCCTTCAGGTGGGTGGTGCCGATGGTGAAGTCGAACCCGTCCTTGACGCGAACGGTGGCTTCGAGGAAGTCGCGGGAGAAGTGCTGCTTGCGGCCGTTGACGTCAAATGTCTCACCGACGTTCGAGTGCACGTCGACGATGGGGTACTTCGACAGAATCGCCACGTTGATGCCACGCGAGTCATTGCCCGGCATGAGCACACGGTACGGGTAGGGGTTGCCGGTCATGTACTTGTCAACCAGCGCGTCGAGGGCCTTCTTGTCGTGAACCTCTTGAACAGCCACCACATCGGCACGGGTGTTCTGGAGCACGCGACCCACCGCGGCAAGCGCCGCTTCGGGCTTCGGTGGCTGATCATGCGCGTCGTGACCCGGGTCCGGCGGGCCGAGAAAGACATTCTCGCAGTTGAAGGTGGCCACGGTGATGGTGTCACCAGGCGTGGGCGGGGGCGTGGGCGCACCCTGCGGGGGAACCGCATCTCTTTCAGACCCCGATTGGTTGTGAGGGCGAAGCGCACTCACGGAGACGTACGATGACGCGAGACCGGTCACACTCATCAGGCAGGCTCCCCAGCTCTGTCGCCGTTCTCTCTGCGCAAGCCGAGACGCGGGCGACCCCGTAGTGAGAAGAAGTGTAACAGACAGGCGCGCGCGTGTCGGTAAAAATATTGTGAACAAGCCGACCCCACCCAGGAGACTGCGGGGCCGCGCGCAAATCAGGGGGCGTGAGCGACGTCGCCTTCGTCTTCAATCCCAGCGCACAGACCGGCCAGGCCTCCAACAGATGGGAGGAGATCGCCCGCCTCGCGGACGAGCTCGAGATCGCCTATGCGCGCTTCGACACCCTGCCTGACGGCGAGACCGTGACCCTGGCCCGAGACCTCACGACATCACGCCGGTATCGCACGATTGTGGCGTTCGGGGGCGATGGCACCATCCACGAGGTCGTCAGCGGCATCATGGCGGGGCGAGACGCCGCAGGCTTGCCCCGTGAAGACCTTCCCACCCTGGCCGTGGTTCCCTTCGGCACGGGCAACAACATCGCAAAGTCATTCGGCTTGCAGTCGAACGGCCCGCACCTGCGCAGAGCCCTCGAGACCATCCGCTACGGCGCCGACTTCCCCCTCGACCTGGGGCACATCGACGATCGCTGGGTTGTCGACGGATTCTCCATCGGGGTCGACCCCACGATCCTGAGCGAGCGCAACGCCGAGCGCGAGAAGGCGAAGCGATCGCCGATTCTGCGCAGCATCCTTCGCGACTACAACCTGTACGCCTACGCCTTCATGCGGGTGCCGCTGCGCCATCGCAACGTTGCGGCGCAGATCTGGCTCGATGACGATGCCCCGCTCGAAGTGCCCCATCTCACGAACCTGATCGTGAACAACGTCCGCGTCTACGCCGGCGAGTTCATCTTCGAGCCCGACAGCCGCGCGAATGACGGGCTGCTCGATGTCATCGTGTTCCGCGGCTGGCATGAGTATCTCTCGAAGTTCATCGTGGCCGCCCGCATCAGCCCCATCAATCCGCGGGTTCTCGACAAGCTAATGAAGCGCCGCGGAACCGTGCGCAAGTCGCGAACCATCCGCATCGAGACGGCGCGACCGGTCGACTCGCAGGTCGACGGAGAGATGTTCAAGCGCGCCCAGCGGTTCGAGCTGACCTGCCATCCGAATGCGCTGACGCTGAAGACCCCCGTTGGCTGACCCGCACCGACTCGGCTCAGGTGCCGACGCGCCCCTCGTCTGACGCTGCGCCACCGATCTTGAGCACGCGGCGCGCAAGCCGCATGAAGTCGTCGACACAGGTGAAGACGACCGGCACCGCGATGAGGGTGAGAAACGTCGATGTCACCAGTCCACCGATGACCGCGATGGCCATCGACGCGCGCACCTCGGACCCCGCCCCCACGCCCATGGCGATGGGCACCATGCCGGCAATCATGGCCACGGTGGTCATCAGGATGGGCCGCATGCGCGCCTCACCCGCGTGCGTGATGGCCGTGTCGCGATCGACACCGTTGTGCATGGCCATGAGGCAGTACTCGACCAGCAGGATGGAGTTCTTGGTGGCCAGCCCCATGAGCATCACGATTCCGATGAGCGCGTACATCCCGAGCGGCTGATGGGCGATGATGAGCCCCATGAGCGCGCCACCGATGGAGAGCGGAAGCGCCACCATGATGGTGAGCGGCTGCATGAAGCCCTCGAACAGCAGCACCAGCACGGCGTAGATGAGCAGCACGGCCGCGCCCATGGCCCAGGTGAACCCTGCGAAGACATCACGCTGGATCTCGAGATCGCCCGCCGGGATCTGGCGCACCTGCGGCGGCATCGACTTGAACGCATCGAGCTGCGCCACCAGCGCGGCCGCCTGACCCAGGGTGAGACCGCTGGCCAGGCTGGCGCTGATGGAGATCTGTCGCTTGCGATCGTAGCGATCGATCTGCGAGGGCCCCTGCCCCAGCTGCACCGATGCCACCGAGCGCAGCGGCACGAGCCCGCGCGCGCCCTGCACCTTCAACCCCGAAAGAGCGTCGAGATTCTCACGGTAGCGCTGGTCGAGCTGAACGCGGATGTTGATCTGATGGTCATCGAGATCGTACTTGGCCAGGTTCTGATCGATGTCGCCCAGGGTTGCGATGAGCGCGGTTCGCGCGATGGAGGCGATGGAGACGCCCTGCTCGGCCGCCAGCGCCAGATCCGGACGCACCAGGATCTCAGGCCGCTGCAGCGCCGCCGACGACGTGACGTCGAAGAGCCCGGGCACGCGGCGCATCTCGCCGATGAGCCGCTCCGCGGTCTGCTGCAGCGCTCCCGCGTCATCGCTGGCCAGGAGCACCTGGAGCTTCCCGCTCAGACCGAACGAGTTGCCGAACGTGTAGCGCGCGCCTGGCAGCACGGCCAGCGCCGGGCGAATCGCCTCCTCGACCTGCTGCTGCGAGAGGGTGCGCGCGTCTCGCGGCTTGAGCACGACGTAGAGGCTGGCTTTGTTCAGCGCGCCCAGGCTCCCGAAGCGTCCGCCTCCCGTGGCGGCCCCGATGGAGGTGAACACCTTGGCCACCTCGGGACGGCGCAGGCACACCTGGGTGGCCTGCTTCGCGGCCTCCACGGTCTTCTCGAGGGTGACGCCCGGCGGAAGCTCGAGCACCAGCAGGGTCTCTCCCCGATCGGTCTGCGAGATGAGCGATGTGGGAATGGTCTTGAACAGCATGATGCTGCAGAGGAAGAAGCCCACCGACAGAACCACGGTGGCCAGGCGGTTGGCCAGGGCCCACGCGAGGATGACGTCGTAGGCGCGCATCAGCAGTCCCTTGCCCTCTTCCTCATGGGTGGGCTTCTTCAGCCCGTAGGCCGCCATCATCGGCGTGAGCAGGCGCGCCACCAGCAGCGAGAAGAACACCGCCACGGCCACGGTGAGGCCGAACTGCTTGAAGAACTGGCCCGGTATGCCCCCCATGAAGGCCACCGGCACGAACACCACGATGATCGTCATCGTGGTGGCCACAACTGCGAGACCGATCTCGTCAGCGGCTTCGAGGGCGGCCTGATAGGGCGTCTTCCCCATGGCCACATGACGCACGATGTTCTCGATCTCGACGATGGCGTCATCGACCAGGATGCCGATGACGAGGGCAAGCCCCAGGAGCGACATGTTGTTGAGGGTGAACCCACACCACTTCATGGTGGCGAAGGTGGGAATCACCGACATCGGCATGGCCAGCGCGGAGATGAGGGCGGCTCGCCAGTCGCGCAGGAACATCCAGATGACGATGACGGCCAGCACCGCGCCCAGGACCAGCGAATCGATGGAGGCGTGATACGACTCCCAGACGTACTTCGCGTTGGTGCGGATCTTCTCGACACGCACGTCCGGGGGGAGCGACTTCGCAAGCTCGGCGACCTTGGCGTCGACACCCTTCTCGACGTCTACGAGATTGCTCCCCGTGCTGCGCACGACAGAGAAGGCGACCACGGGCTTGCCATCGAGGAGCGCGGCCTGTCGCGGCTCTGATGAGCCGTCGGTGATGGTGCCCAGGCTGTCGAGACGCGCCCAGCCGCCGCCGGGAAGGCTGATGCGCGCTGACTTCAGCGCCGCCAGGGTGTGCGCGCTGCCCAGGGTGCGAATCGACTGCTCTGAGGTCCCCACGTCACCGCGTCCACCCGGCAGATCGATGTTGAGCGCGCGCACCTGCGCGTTGACAGCGTCAGCGGTGAGCCCCCGCGCCTCGAGGCGAACCGGATCGAGCGCGATGCGAATCTCGCGATCGACGCCGCCGGCCCGCTGCACCTGTGAGACGCCGGGCACGGCCAGAAGGGCGCGAGACACATCGTTGTCGACCATCCACGAGAGGTCGGTGACCGTGCGGGCCGGGCTTCCGATGGTGTAGGTCACGAACGGTCCGCCTGCGAAATCGACCCGCTGCACGATGGGGTCGTTGATCTGCTGCGGCAGCTGCTGGCGGATGCGCGAGATGGCATCGCGCACGTCATTGGTCGCTCGATCAGCGCTGGTTCCGAGCTCGAACTCGATGCTCGTGGTCGAGGCGCCCTCGTTCACCGTCGAGGTGATGTGCTTGATGTTGCCGATGCCCGCCACCGCGTCCTCGATCTTGCGGGTCACCTGGGTCTCGAGCTCCGACGGAGCGGCGCCTGTCTCGGTGACGGTGACCGACACGATGGGCACGTCGATGTTGGGGTTCTCGTCGATGCCCAGCGAGCCGAACGCGAGCACACCCGCAATGGTGAGCACGAGGAAGAGCACGAGCGAGGGGATGGGGCTCTTGATCGACCAGGCCGAGATGTTCCAGCCCATCGGCTAGGGCTCCGCGGGGGAAGCGGGAGCCGGCGACGGCGAGAGCGGTGACGTGACCGAGCGTTCAGCCGACTTCCCCGATTCCGCGGATGCCGGTGAGGGCGTCGCGGTCACAGGCGCTGACGACCCTGCCGAAGAAGGCGCCGAAGAGGGCGTCGAAGAGACGCGAACGGTGTCTCCCTCGGTGAGGAAGCCGCCACCGTCAACCACCACCGTCTGCCCCTCCGAGAGCCCGCTCGTGATCCGAACGAGCTCGCCCTGCGCCGCGCCGGTGCGCACGCTTCGGCGATGCACCTTCACCCCATCGAGAACGAAGACGAACCGGTCGTCAGCGGGCCCCAGCACTGCACGGGCCGGAACCATGAGCGCCGCTTCGGTGCCCGCGTCGATGCGCGCGCGCACGAACATGCCGCTCAACAGGCCGAGGTCGGTGGGAATGCGGATGCGCACCGTTCCCAGACGAGACTGGGGATCGATCACCGGATTGATGAGCCAGACCGTGCCGTACACGGGGGGAGCGGTGCTGCTCTCGGCAGTCGACGCAGCGCTGGGGGCTCCCGCGGCGTCGCGCTCAACCGCGCTCGGCGAAGCGCTCGGCGAAGCGCTGCCAGATACCGTCGGCGAAGCGGCGGGAGCGCCGCTCTCGGTTCCCGTGACAGCGGATGCGCCCGCTTCGCGGGGTGCGCCAGACGCCCCTCCCGACGGGCCCGTCTCGGGTGCTTCGGCTGCCGGCAGCAGCTGCACGCGCTGACCGACACGGATGTGGGCCAGATCGATCTCGGGCACCTGGGCGCGCAGCTCGAGCTCGTTGCGGCGCACGATGACGAACAGCGTCTTGGCCGGAGACGAGATGTCTCCGATGTGGGCATCGCGCTTGATGATGCGTCCGGCATCCGGCGCGCGCACGACGGTGAGGTCGATCTGTGCGTCGAGCTGACGAAGAAGCGCGCGCACCTCGTCGCTGTTGGCCCGCGCGATGGAGATGTCTTCCCCCCGCCCCCCGGCTTGCGCGAGGGCGAGACGGCTGGACGCCTGCTGAACCGTGAAGTTTGCGGCGCGGACGGCGTCCTGGGCTGCGAGATCGAGCGCGCGGGTCGTGCGCAGCTCTGTATCGCGGTCGTCGAACTCCTTGCGCGTCACGTACCCGTCTGCCAGCAGCTGCTCGTACCGCGCGTGGTTGCGCTGGGCGTTCTCATAGCTGGCCCGCGCCTGGACGCGGGTCGCCTCGGCCTGGTGCGCATTGGCGCGGGCCTGCGACAGCGCGTTCTGAAGCACGGCGATCTCCTGGGGACGGTTGGGCTGCTGGGCCTTGGGGACCGCCGCCAGCGACGACTGCAGACGCGCCTCGAGCTGCTCACGCTGCGCGCGCAGAACGGACGCGTCGAGAACGGCCAGCACCTGTCCTCGCTCGACGACATCTCCCTCTTCGACGTTCACCTGCTCGATGCGAAGGCCCGTGGCAGATGCCCCCACCGGCAGCGCGTCGACCGCCGATATCGACCCGGTGACCAGAACGCTCCGGCTCAAGGTTCGCTCCACCACCCGCCATGTGCTCACCGTGACCACAGGCGGCGCCTCACCGAACTCCGCCTTCACGACAGGCTTGTGGCGCGAGATGAACATCATGAGGGCGGCCGTTCCCAGCACGAGGAGAACGACAAAGCCGAGACCGAGTGAGCGCGGACGTTGCGTCATGCGCGCCCGCTCCGCATCGCCCTGAGATGGAGGCAGGCGATGGTCATCATGTGAGGGCATGGTGTCCGAAGCCAGCGTGGTGGGTTCTGAGATGGACATGTGATTCGCAGCTCATGGCGGCTCGGAAGTCGCGGCGCCTCGGGGGGGGACCGCCCTGCCTCTTACGAGGGGTGCAAGGCGGCAGCGCGTCGACCGTGAGAGGTCGCTCAGCGATTTCGGAACGTGATGCGACCGCGCGTCAGGTCATAGGGTGAGAGCTCTACCGTGACGCGATCGCCCGGCGACACGCGGATGTAGCGTATGCGCATCTTGCCCGACAGGGTCGCCAGGACCCTGTGGCCATTCTCGAGCTCAACCGTGAACATGGCGTTCGGGAGGGCATCGGTCACGATGCCTTCAACGGCGATGGCGTCATCTTTGGCCGCCCGTGGTGTGGCTGGCGTGGTCGGCGTCTGTGGCCCTCGGCCGCGATTGCCTCCGCCGCCTCGTCTCTGCCCCGTGTTTCGCTTCATATGGGTCCATTCTGCACCATGACTGGTGCGATTCACCGAATACTATACCATGGGTGTCAACCCTCAAAACCACCCCGGCATGCGCCGCGAACCAGACCAACTACTGGGTGAAGATGCGTGCCCCATCGGCCTGCACGCTGAACCTTACCTTGCACCCCGCGATACCTCCCGCCTTGTCCCGGATCCAGTCGGTGACGCGCAGGCGCGCAAAGGTCTGGCGCTTCCCGTCATGCGCGATGCAGCGCACGATGTACCCCTGGTGCAGGCGTATCGGCGCAGCCGCCTCGTAGCCGCTGGCGGGCGCGGCCTTGATGTCGCAGAGACCGTCTACAGGCCCCACGTCGAGAACCGCCGTCTGGCTCGAATACAGGTGCGAGCCCATCCAGGCGACCTGACGAACGTGATGGCAGCGCCAGTTCGTGCCCTGCATGAAGAGATCGGCGAAGTCATTCTTCGGGAAATCCCGGCTCACGCTCGGCCCGCTCTCCCCTGCTTCGAGATACAGTCCGCTGCTCGGCTCCTTCACGATCAGGCTGTAGACATCAACCGTGCGCGCCCCCGGTGGATCGAGCGGAGGAGGCGTCTCGGCGGGAGCGGCCGACGCGGCGACGCTCGCAACGTGGGCCGGATGACGCGATGGCTGCGGCCGATCGACGGCGGACCTGCTGCACCCCGCCACCGAACAGATGAGAAGAAGCGCAAAGAAGCGCAAGACGTGACTGCGCACGAAAGAGATGTTTCCCCTCGGCCGGCGCGCAGACCCGCGATGCGGCTGCCCCGGCGATTGATGCCCAGGGCGGTGCTTCAACGCCGCGCACAGATCTCCTTGCCACCCGGCTGCACCTGCACGCCGCGATGGCTGACGCGTGTGACGCACCCCGTCGCGATCTTCAGGGCGATGGCGCAGGCATGTGCAGCTTGACGCCGAGCACGCGCCGCCCGCCCTGGAAGTCCGCACGACGGGTCAGCGGGCTGACGGTGACGCCGTGGGCGGCCGCCTCTACAAACGTTCCGTCCTTCCAGTAGAGCCCGACGTGGGTGACGCGGCCCGGCACCTTGCCGAAGAACACGAGATCTCCCGCCTGAAGTTGCGAACGGGAGACCGCCAGACCGGTCTGGAACTGCTGGTCGGCGTCTCGAGGAAGCGTCACGCCGTGAACCCGATAGCTCTCGAACGTGAGCCCCGAGCAATCGATCCCTGAAGCGCTGAGCCCTCCCCAGAGGTAGCGCGTGCCGCGCAGCTGCAACGCTGTGCGAACGACCTCCTCGCCCGTGCCGGGGTGAGCCCCCGCGACGCTGACCTCGGAGGACGCGAGATAGCCGCCCTCGGCGCGATTGGGAAGAGCAACCCGAACCCAGTCTCCGCTGGTCGCATCGCAGGGCAGCGAGGTTCCCATGAAGACGGCGCAGAGCACCGGAGAATCGCTCCGCGCCTCGGCGTGGATGCTCGCTCGTGCGGTGCGAACCACCGCTGTCGAGGGCGCCGTGGAGGAGGGGTGACCAAGCGCGCTCAGCAGCACGTACCCGGGATAGCCGTCGGCAAGGCGGTACTGGTCGAGAACCTTCACCTGGGCCCATCCGCCGCTGCTCTTGATGACGCGCACGGGCTCTCCGAAGAGAACCTGGGTGACGCGCTCCGACTGGGCCGAGGGTTCACGGAACACACTCGCCACGGGAACGGTGACGCTCCAGTCGGCAGGGGCCGCAGCGCCCCCTCGGATGAGCAGGAGAAACACACAGGCAAAGGCGGCTGCCAGACGGTTGAGACGCACGAGAACCTCCAGGGGATTTCTTGACGCGACGAGAAGACGCGCGCCGTCAGCGAGAGGCCATTCGACGCGGCGGCGCCCAGTTCTTGTCAAAGGCCGACGCCCCCGCGTGCTGACGCGCGCCGCCCCCGCCGGCACAGGGATCGGGGCCGCGCGCGCGAACCTCACTGCCGTGACGCGCAAGACCTGGATCACGGCGGCGGCACTCACCGCGATCTTCCTGCTCGCGGCCGTCACCCTGCTGACGCCACAGCCCACCCACATCGTCGACGCTGTTCTCGCCCGCGACGCCCGCCCTGGAAGCTGCGAGCCCGTCGACCCACGAGACAGCTTTGCGTCGGGCGAAGCCATGCACCTCTGCGTGCGTCTCACCAACGCGCACAGGGGGCGCAGCGAGGTCACGGCCCGATGGTACCAGCGCGACCATCAGCTGCCCTCAGACACGCGATGGGTGGCCGACGCCGACGGCGACGGCTGGATCCAGTTCCCCCTTCGATCCGACACGTTTCCAGCGGGCGCCTACCGCGTGGAGGTATCGCTCGATGGTCACCCGGAGCGCCAGCTCACGTTCACCATGCGCTGACCTCCGGAGTCGAGGGGAGGATTTCCTCCGCCAATCAGAAAGCATGGCGGCCCTCGGGGAACCCGTGG
The DNA here is from genome assembly GCA_010028905.1 of Pseudomonadota bacterium. NCBI lineage: Bacteria > Pseudomonadati > Pseudomonadota > Pseudomonadota bacterium. The sequence goes on from RGZZ01000077.1 coordinate 11,506, forward strand.
CGCGCTGCGTGCGTCGCCCTTCCCGAAACCCACGACAAGAGGTCTCACCCGACATGACCGTCGCTCTTCGCCCCACGATCTGCGCCCTCGCGCTCAGCGCCACGCTCCTGCTCTCGCCCGCCCTGGCACGCAGGTCTCCCCACCCGACGACCGCCGCGAACCCCTCGACCCAGGCCAACGCAAACGCCGTCAACCCCTTGCGCTTCCGCTTCACGCCGGCGGAGCTGAAGGGCCAGTGCGACGCGGTGCTCGCGAGCGCGCAGAAGAAGATCGACGCCATCGCGAAGATGCCCGACGGCAAGCGCACCTTCGCCAACACCGTGGGCGCGCTCGAGCAGGTGAACACGAGCATCGACGACTGGCTGGCCCCCGTCGATCTGCTGTCGCAGGCCGCTACCGACAAAGACCTGCAGGCCGCAGCAGGAGACTGCAACGACCGCGTGAGCGCGTTCTACGCACGGCTGATGGTGCGCCCGGATCTCTACCACGCGCTCACGGTGGTGGCGCAGAAGGAGCAGTTCAAGGGCGATCAGGCCCGCCTCCTGACCGAGAACCTTCGCGCCTTCAAGCGCAGCGGCGCCGGATTGTCGGCAGCGGAGCGCGACGAGGTGACCCGCCTGCGTGACGAGCTGAGCAAGCTCGAGACCGAGTTCAATCGCAACATCGCCCAGGCCAACGACTCCGTCGAGCTCGACGAGAGCGATGTGAAGGGGCTCTCCCCCTCGTTTGTGAGCGGTCTGAAGAAGACCGAGAAGGGCACCTGGCGACTCACCCTGCTCGACGCCTCTCAGCTCATCCCCTTCCTCGAGAACGCGAGCAGCGCGACAGCGCGCCAGAAGGTGCTGACGGCCAAGGAGAAGGTCGCTGTGGCCGCAAACGTGCCGTTGCTCGAGAAAGCCATCGCGCTGCGGACGCGCATCGCGCGCATGCTCGGGTACCCGAGCCACGCCGCCTACGTGCTCGAGGAGAGAATGGCGCAGAAGCCCGCCCGCGTGCGCGCGTTCCTCGACGACCTCACGAAGCGCCTGCGACCCAAGGAGCAGCGCGAGCTGAGCGATCTCCTCGCGCTGAAGAAGAAAGACGATCCGACCGCGACGCGTCTCGACCCCTGGGACATCAACTACTACACGAACCAGATGAAGAAATCGCGCTTCTCGCTCGACGCGGAGAAGGTGCGCGAGTACTTCCCCGTCGACCACGTGCTGTCTGCCGTGTTCGAGATCTACCAGCAGCTGCTGGGCGTCCGCTTCCACGAGCTCGCCGAGTCGAGCCCGGAATCGAAGGCGGTCGGGCAGCGCTGGGCCCCGGACGTGCGCCTCTTCGAGGTCGATGACGCGGCGAGCGGACGTCGCATCGGCTTCTTCTTCCTCGACCTCTATCCCCGTCCGAACAAGTACAAGCACTTCGCCGCCTTCAGCCTGCGTGCCGGCTATCTGCGCACGGACGGCCGCTACCAGGCGCCCATGGCCGCCATCGTGGGCAACTTCCCCGCCCCGCGTCCAGACGCGCCGGCCCTGCTCCGCCACAACGAGGTGGAGACCTTCTTCCACGAGTTCGGGCACATCATGCACAAGGTGCTCACCGAAGCGAGATACGCCTCGCTCGCGGGCAGCGCGGTGCGACGCGACTTCGTCGAAGCCCCTTCGCAGATGCTCGAGAACTGGGCCTGGAGCCCGAAGACCCTGGCCCTGCTCTCGTCGCACTACCAGACGGGTCAGCCGCTTCCGAAGGCCCTGGTGACGCGCATGCTGGCGTCACGCCACGCGGGTGACGGGGTGTTCTACAGCCGTCAGCTGTTCTTCGCAACCGTCGATCTCGACTACCACACCGGCACCGACAAGGTCGACACCACGAAGATCTGGAACGCACGCAAACAGGAGATCCTGTGCATGGCCCCCATCGAGGGGGGCGCGCCCCAGGCCACCTTCGGCCATCTCATGGGGGGCTACGACGCAGGCTACTACGGCTACCTGTGGTCAAAGGTGTTCGCCGAAGACATGTTCACCGTCTTCGAGAAGGCCGGTCTCACCAGCCCGAAGGCCGGGCAGCAGTACCGGATGTGGATCCTGGCGCGCGGGAACACCGCCGATCCGGACACCTTGCTCAAGGGGTTCCTGGGCCGGACCCCCAATCCGAATGCATTCTACAAGAGCATCGGCCTGGGCAGACCATGACGTTCACATCCAGGTAACACCTGCAACAAACTGTCAATAAAACCGCTGTTCCCCGAGTCTCCCCTTCATGCTAACGTCAAGATACGAGACCAGCGCGTGGAGGGGTGGCGATCATGCCCGACGATTTCGAGATCCGGCCGTTGGAGGCGACAAGCAGCTCACCGCTGCAACCTTCCCCCCAGAGCGGCACGTCGACGATCGCCCCTTCGACGCTTTCCGCGCCCCCAGAAGACACGCCGGAACCCGAGTCCTCGAACACGCAAACCGACAAGACCGAGCTGAGTGACGAGCCCGAAGATCAGCACGGGCGCGCCCCCTCGACAGAAACCTCCCATCTCGAAGCGCTTCGGAGCGCCCACCAGCCCCCTGAACGAAGCGAGCGGCCTGAGCCCGCGCACAAGGCTGCCCGACGACAGACCCAGGGGGCCGACATCCCCACGGGGAACACGCGAATCCTCGACCAGGGGAAGCGCGTGGCGGGCGGTCAGCAGGCTGAGCTCCAGAAGTTCTATCTCAATCACGGGAACAGCTACGTCCCGGACTGCAACGGCCCGTGCGCCCTGGGCAGAGCCGGGCGCAATGAAGAGCCCGGCGTGTGCGAAGGCACCGCCACCCTGGCGCATGCGTCAGCCCGTACCCCACTGCCCGAGAGCGCATTGCCGCAGAAGAGCGAAGGGGAGTACCAGAACGCGCCCATCAACGCCGCGGCCGCGGTCCAGCAGGCCTCTGATCGCAAGTGGAACATCGTGTCGTATCATGACGCTCCCCCGGCGCAGGTGCTCGATCGCGTGAAGGAGCAGGTCGACCGCTTCGGCTCTGGCATCCTGGGCATGTCCTTCACCAATCCGGACGGAAGCAAAGGCACCGGACACGCACTCCTCGTCACCGACGTCCACGAGGGGACTGCCTCGTACACCCGTCCCGACGGTGGAACAGAGCCACGGGCCGCGAGGATCTTCAGCTATCTCGACCCCAACCAGCGAGACGGCATACCCGCCGATCCGTCAAACCAGCAGGCCATCGTTCACTTCACCGACACCAATGAGGTCTCGTGGACGAAAGACGTGCGCGAGTTCTATCGGCCAGACCCGAAACAAGAAGATCAAGCCGTGCCGCAGGTCGGAACCTTCCTGAAACGCGGAGAGATCGATTACGGCACGATGAGTGACGTGCAGGTGGCAAACCTCGTGCGACGCCTGCGTCAGGGCGCTGACTACTTCGCTCGCCCCGCGCAGTAGATCAAGAATGCCCAGGGAGGCATGAGGAGATCTCCGACAGGATGCCGTAGACTGGCGCCATGGCCTCTCCTCCCGCGCCCCTGCCTCCGCCCTGCCCGCCCGACGGCGTCGCCC
>RGZZ01000078.1 GCA_010028905.1 Pseudomonadota bacterium
ACCCTCGTCAATCGGATGTTTCTTTCGAGGACGGGGACGAGGGCGGGGGGGCGAGGCGAAACTGAGGGTCCACTCAGGTCGAAGGCCGCTGCGTGCTCTGCGGCCCCAGTGAAGCACGATGTTCCAACTGCAGGTGTCACGTGACAGCCAGAGCTGTCACATCATCACGATGTTCCAGCTGGAGGTGTCACATGACAGCCAGAGCTGTCACATTGACGTGCGGCGCTGCTCTGAGGCGCCTCAGAAGCCTGAAGCCACCTCTCTCCGCGCGGAAAATCGCACAACCCCATGCGACTTCCATGCACACCACGCCCGATAGCCTGTGCGCCTGTCAGGTCGCCACCCAGCTCTCCCCCGGTTCGTCCTCAAGACAAACAAAACCCTGACAAGAGATTTGGGGTCGCCACCCATTGAATCACGCGCGAGCTCCGCAGGACCAGACTGCCGCCAGGGTACCTGTAGCCACCTTCGCGCACCGCCTTTGCGTGGGTGAACGGCCTGCTGAGCGCCCCTTACACGCCCGGGTTAACCACGTCACCAGGGTGGACAACGGTGCGGGGCTGCACGAATGGGGGAGTACGGCTCAGGTCCACCACGCCACCGGGGTGGACACGCCACTGTCCACCACGCTACCGGGGTGGACACGCCACTGTCCACCACGCCACCGGGGTGGACACGCCACTGTCCACCACGCCACCGGGGTGGACAACGGTGCGGGGCTGCACGAATGGGGGAGTACGGCTCAGGTCCACCACGCTACCGGGGTGGACACGTCAAGCCACAGGCGTGCATGCGGTTGGAGCCCGTGCTCTTCACACGCACGGTAAAACAGGAGAGACAGCTCGGACAGGGGCGAGCGATGAAAAAGAGGTGAAGGCAGCTGGGCCGCCTGCGCAGTGCTCGCGTGCCCCGTGCGAAGCAAGCCAGGAGACGCAACGTTCGAGGCGCTGAACAGTGAGGCGTTTCCGCCATGCTCGCGCGCCGCCTTGTGCGAAGCCCTCCACGGCGGCCTTCCCCTGGACGGGCTCAGGTGGCGTCGAATCTCGCCACGAACGGCACCTCTGGCGCAAAGCCCGTGTCACGGCAGACCACTGAGCCGAGCTCGCGCCCTCCGCGCAGGACCCGCACGCGCAGCCCATCGACCTCCACCGCGTCGCCTTCCTCGAGCCAGGGGGCCAGGACGTTGCCGGCGGCGTCGCTCCCCTCGTACATCCAACGGGTGTAGTCGATGCGATTGGCCTGGGCCTCGCCCTCGAAGAAGTACAGCTTGCGCTCGCGCAGAACGAGTGCCGGCATCCGCGTGTGGCGGTCGATGGCCGCGACCAGGGTCGGCTCGAGGCGCTCGATGTCGGCGCGCAGGGCCCCCACCCGCTCTATGGTGGCCGCACACGAGAACGTGCAGGGCATGTGGTAGACCCACGAATAGGTGCGGTCCTTGGCCAGCGGGTTGCAGAATGGATGCAGCGTGCGCGAGCGGCGGAAGATCTCCCACAGGAAGCTGTAGGCCCGGTCACGCAGCAGGGCGGGTAGCCGAGATGGCGCCCGTAGCTCAGCACGTCGGCGCGGGGTGCCCAGAGCACCCGGTCGCGGATCACCAGCGGATACCACATGCCGTGGCGCAGCCGCTCTGGGTCGCGCGAGATGAAGACGTGGACGCGGGCCCCCATCGACGCCCATCCGCCTTCCGGAGGACACGCTTCGAGGGGGGCGCCGTAGGCGCTGGTGCTGGCGATGCTCTCACGGCCCAGCACCCGCTCGGGCATCTTCTCCTTATCGACCATGACGAAGACGCTCTCGGCCTCCACGTGCAGGCCGTAGGCCGCGCACACGTCGCGCAGGGCCTGCAGCCGGTCGACCTCGATCCAGTCGTCGAAGAGCGGCTTGTGTCCCAGCGCCGTGGCCATGAAGTTCACGATCTGCGAGCTGTGGCCGCGCAGCTCGCACCAGTCGCGACCGAATCGCTCGGGAAGGTAGGGCTCGAACATCTGCCGGCGCGAATTCGCCTGTCACGACCGGTGGGCCTGCTCCGCCCCTGCGCCCGCAGGTTGCTGACCCGCTGCTGACCCGCGGCAGGGTTTGCCCCCGCGGGGACGGTACTGCCCGCATGTGCGACTGTCTCGCCTGATGGGCCTCACCACCGCGGCGGCGGTGATCGCGTCGATGGGGCTTGCCCTCTTCCTCGATGACGGTGCCGAGAAGGGGGCGTCCGCTCCCACGCCTTCCGCCGCCCGCTCATTCGCCGTTCCCCCATCCATCGCAGCGTCTCCCGCCACCGCACTGTCTCCCGCGACCGCGGCGTCTCCCGCGACCGCGGCGCCCTCCACCGACGCAACCTCGAACCGTCTCCATCCATACGGGCACGCCGCTCAGGGCTTCCCCGCGGGCCCCACGAGCGAGACCACCGTGACCTGTGTGCTCACGTTTCACAACCGTCATGATGCCTCGGTCGATGCGCGCCTCTTCCTTCCCGTTCCCGTGACGCGCCCTCCCGCGCTCGAGGTGCTGTCGGTGGCGCTGCCCCAAGGCGCGAGGGAGCTGCCCCCGGACGCTTCCGGCAATCGCCGCGTCCGCATCGATGTGCGCAACGTCGCAGCGGGCGGTGAGGCGCGCGTCGAGATGCAGGTGCGGGTGCGCACGCATCAGGTCGTGTCTGACGTCGACGCGCGTCTGTCGGGCAGCGGCCCGTGCACCGACCCGCCCCTGGCCCCTTTCCTCAAAGAGGAGCCGGAACTGCCGGTGGGCGATGCTGCGGTTCGCCGCGCGGCCGCCGATCTGACGCAGGGCGCGGGGAACAGATGGGACGGCCTGGTTCGCCTCTATGATTTCGTGCGCGGCCTGCGGTTCGAGATGGCTGCAGGCCCCCGGGATGTGCGCGAGGTGCTGCGCACCCGGGTGGCCCAGTGCGCCGACGCGGCGGCGCTGCTCGTCACGCTGGCGCGGGCGTCGGGTCTTCCCGCGCGTCGGGTTGGAGGGGTCTTCCTGCCCGACGAGGCGTCTTCCACCGCGGAGCTGCACGACTGGGCCGAGGTCTGGGTCTCTCCTTTTGAATGGGTGGCCGTCGACCCCACCATGGGGCGGTTCGACGACATGACCCGCGCGTCGCGGCTGGCGGCGCAGATGATGGGCTACGTGGCCCTGTGGAGCGGTCCGGATCGGGTCTTCAGCGTGGAGATCTCCCCGCGGGCCCCGCAGCCTCAGGCGACCGACCTGTCGGTGTCGTTTCGCTGGACGCCGCCGCGCATGACCCGCGCGTCGTCGCTGCTGGCGCGCTTCCCCGCACCTCACGCGCGGTCCTCGGCGAGGGCTGGGTCTGGCGACGAGACAGCGCGGCGCGCCGAGGCGAGCGTGGCGCTCGCGCAGGCACAGGATCTGGCGCACGCGCGCCAGACCGGACGCGCGCTCGCTGCACTGCAGCGCGCCATCGACGCTGTTCCCGCAGATCCGGTTGCCTGGAACACCGTCATCAACACCTATGCCGCCCTCGAGATCTGGGACGGCGTGGCCCTGGCCGCCGAGCGTGCCGGTGCATTGATGCCTGGTCAGGTTGATTTCCCCCGCGCCGTGGCGCAGGCGTGCATGCGCCAGCGGAACTACCCGCGCGCTCGCGACGCCTTCCGCGAGGCCCTCGCCCTGACGCCCGGCGACGGCTGGATGCACGCCATGCGGGGGTGGGCCTTGCGCGAGTGCGGCGATCGCGATGGAGCGCGCGCCGAGATCACCACCGGACTGCGTCTGGGCATCGACGGCTCGGAGCGGTCGTTCTTCGAGAAGATGCGCGATGCGCTGGGGCCGAGTCCTCTGCCTTGAAACCGCCCGCAGGTTTGTGTCACAATTCACAACAACGCGGCGCCCGCCTGCTCCGGCCCGATGCGGCTCGAGGCGTGGGCGCCACACGTCAGGTCCGGGACGCGCTGCCCCCCGAGCGCGCCCAACACCAGAGGAGTAAGAGTTGAGCCAGCGCGTCATCATCGTGGGTGCCGGAGTCTGCGGCCTCACGCTCGCCTATCACGTGGCGCGCGCGGGCCTTCCCGTCACGCTCCTCGAGAAGCGGGGCGGCGTCGGCGGGCTGGCCCGCGGCTTCACCTACGGCGATCACCGCTTCGACCTCGGTCCTCATCGCTTCCACAGCCCTGTGAACAAGGTGATGACCTTCATCAATGATGTTCTCGGGCAAGACTCAGCCAGCATCACGCGCTCGAGCTCGGTGCACTTCCTGGGCAAGTACCACGACTGGCCGCTCAAGCTCAAGACGGTTTTCCAGCTGCCGCCCCTGGTGTCGGTCCGGGCCTTCTTCGATCTCCTCAACAAGTCGAAGCACCATGACCCGGGAAACCCCTCGTTCGAGAACTACGTGCTCGGAAAGTACGGCCGCACCTTGTACTCGCTCTTCTTCAAGGAGTACACCGAGAAGTTCCTCGGCATCCCGGCGGCCGACACGCATCAGAACTGGGCGAAGATCGGCGTCGACCGCGCCACCATCGACGAGAAGGTCAACACGGCGACGCTTCAGCATCTCGTCAAGATGATGCTCATCCCGCGTCCGCGCGAGATGAACTTCATCTACCCGCCGGGCGGGGTGCACGTTCTGTGCGACAAGCTGCGCGAGCGCCTGATCGAGATGGGGGCCGACGTGCGCCAGAACGCGTCGCCCACGGCGCTCCTCTCTTCTGAGGGGCGGGTGCGCAAGGTGATCACGGCCGAAGGTCCCATCGAGTGCGGCCATCTTGTCTGGACCGCCCCCATCGACGAGCTGTGCCAGCTGCTGGGCCTCCCGGATCCCGACCTGCAGTACCTGTCGCTGCTGCTCTTCAACGCCATGACGAACAAGCCGGATGTGCACAAGGTGCAGTGGTGCTACTACGGCGCGCCCGATCTCATCTTCTCGCGCATCTCGTACCCAGGGCAGTTCCATGACAGCATGGTGCCCAAGGGCCGTGGCGCCATGTGCATCGAGGTGACCTGTCGCGAGGGCGATGAGCGCTGGAACGACCCGGAGCGTCTGCTGCCCGCGGTGCGGCGTGACCTCGAGCGGGTCGGCGCCGTGCGCGACCTGCGTCACATCGACGATGTGCGCATCGAGCGCGTCGACCACGCCTATCCCATCTACGACATCAAGTACCGCGACAAGCTGGCGGCCACCAAGCAGCGCCTCGAGGGGTGGAAGAACCTCATGCTGGGCGGGCGCACCGGCATGTTCTGGTACAACAACATGGATCACTCCATCGCCAACGCCTTTCAGATCAGCAAGAAGATCCTCGGCTCTACGCTGCGCGAAGCCCCCGACCTCGCCTACGGCGGACAGGCCCGGCAGGTGCTCGATGAGCTCAGCCGCGATGGTCGGCAGGGCGTTGTTCTTGCTCCAGGAGGGATGTAGCCGTGATCATTCCGCGCTTTGATCTCGCCATCGACGCCCCACTGCTGCTGCGCGCCGCACAACGCATCGCTCGTGGTGGGAGACATGATGACGCGGGTGCTGTTCGCCACTTCGAGGCAGACTTTGCCCGTTGGCTGTCGGCGGATGCATCGGCCGTGTTCGTTCCGTCGGCCCGCGGCGGGCTGTATCTCATCTTGCAGGCGCTGCGCCGCACCGGACGCATCGACGCGCGGCGCCGCTTCGTCATCGTGCCCGCCTGGACCCACGCCTCGGTGCCCGCCGTGGTGGCGGGAGCGGGGTTCGCGCCGTGGTACGTCGACTGCGATGACGCGACATTGAATGCCGAGGTCGACGCGGTGCCCGCCGAGGTGTGGAAGCAGGCGGCTGCCGTGGTGGTGACCCACCTCTACGGGGTGCCCGCCCGCACCGAAGCCTGGGTCTCTCGAGCACGGGAGTACGGCGTGGCTGTCATCGAGGACTGCGCCCAGGCCATGGGCGCGCGCACCGAGAGCGGCGAGCGCTGCGGGTCGCTGGGCGACGCTTCGTACTTCAGCTTCTTGCTCACGAAGAACTTCACCACCCTGGGCGGAGGCATGGTGGCCACGCGCGACGCCGATCTGCACGCTGCCCTGCGCGAGGGGGTATCCGACCGGCCGGCGCCCCCCGGTCGCGGGCTTCTCATTCAGGCCGTGAAGGGGCTTGCCTTCCGCGCGGCCACGCGCCCCCTGGTCTTTGGCGCCACGGTGTACCCCGCGCTTCGCGCGGGCTGGGCGCTCACGGGGCGCGACCTGCTTCATGAGGCCTTCGACGAGAAGATCACGTTCACGCCGCCGCGCGGGGCCCTGGCGTGCCCCGCCGCGGTGCAGGCCGATCTCGGACGCGCGCTGCTGCCTCGGCTCGACGCGGCCAATGCGCGTCGCACCGCCATCGGCAAGCGCCTGCATACACTGCTGGGCGGCATTCCGGGGCTTCGCCTGCCGTCTTGGCACCCCGGGGCGGAGCCCATCTTCATGAGCTTCGTGATTCGGGTGCCGCGCAGGTACGAGTTCATGCGCGCCCTGCTGGGGCGGGGCGTCGATACCTCACCGGGGTACTTGAGCGCCTGCCATTCGATGACGTTCCCGATTGTTGGTGACACGACTGTCGCAGACGACGCGCCGCCGGTCTTCGCGTGCCCCAACGCCGACGCGCTGGGGCGCGAGCAGGTTCATCTGCCCATCTACCCTCGGCTCAGCGATCGCGAGGTCGAGGCCATTGCTCAAGCGGTGCACGCCAGCGCTGAAGCGATGCGCCTCGGAACCGACCGCGAATCCTCTCTCCAGTCCTCCAACACATTGGTGAAACGGTGACGCCATGTCGAAGATGAAGGTGCTCCTCGTCAACCCCCCTCGAGAGAACAGCATCTACTCGGAGGTTCCCACCACGGTGAACGCCGAGATCAACTCCATCCCGCCGCTCGGGCTGCTCTACCTTGAGTCGCACCTCGCGCACCACACGGAGCACGAGGCGAAGATCATCGACTGCCAGGCCGACAGCATCACCCACGCCGGCCTCGAGCAGATCATCCGCGACGAGAACCCGCATCTCGTCGGGGTGACCGGCCACACCCACGATCTGGTCGACATCCTTGCGGTGTCGAAGATGGTGAAGCGCGTGCACCCGGAGATCGCTGTCTGGTGGGGTGGCCCGCACGTCACGTCGTTCCCGCGTGAGTCGATGCACTTCCCTGAGGTCGATGGCGCCATTCCCAAGGAGGGTGAGGTGCCGTTCACCGAGGTGGTGGAGACCCTCTCGAAGGGGGGCGATCTCTCGCAGGTGAAGGGCATCTTGTTCCGCCGCAAGGGCGAGGTGGTGCAGACCCCGCCCGCGCCCACGGTGAACGACCTCGACAGCCTGCCCATGCCGCGTCGTGAGATTCTCGACGTGAAGAAGTACTACTACCTGCTGGGCGACGAGGTCACCGCAACCTCGCTCATCTCGAGCCGCGGATGCCCCTACAACTGCAACTTCTGCAACACGCCGGGCCGCAAGACGTGGCGCCACCGCAGCGCGCGCAACGTGGTCGACGAGATGGAGGCGTGCGTGCGCCTGGGCATCAAGGAGATCTACTTCGTCGACGACACCTTCAACGTCGACCGCGAACGCATCGACGACATCTGCCACGAGATCATCCGCCGGGGGCTCGAGGTGCGCTGGAACTTCCGCGCCCGCGTCAACCTGCTGCGCGCCGATCAGCTCACGCTGCTCGAGAAGGCCGGCTGCACGCGCATCCACGTGGGGGTCGAGGCGGGCAACAACGAGGGCATGAAGGGGCTGCGCAAGCAGCTCACCGTCGACAAGGTGAAAGACGGCTTCAAGCTGCTCAAGAAGACGAAGATGCACACCGTCTGCTACTTCATGATTGGCAGCCCGCACGAGCGCACCCGCGAAGACATCATGGAGACCATCGACTTCGCCATCGATCTCGACCCGGACTACGTGCTCTTCGGCATCATGACACCGTACCCCGACACCGACATCTTTCGCGATGGGGTGAAGAAGGGCATCCTCGACCCGGATCACTGGCAGCGTTTCATTCTCGATCCCAAGCCGGGCTTCAAGCCCCAGATGTGGACCGAGCACATGTCTGAAGACGATCTCAACGAGATGCTCGAGATCGCCTTCAAGCGCTTCTACATCCGCCCCAAGCTCTTGTTCAAGAAGCTCATCGAGATCCGCAACATCAAGGACTTCGGTCGCAAGCTCAAGGCCGGCTGGTCGATCGCGAAGCTCTGATGCGCGTCGCCTCGCTGCTCTCGGCCCTGGTCACGCGGCGCACGCCGTACTACGTGCACTTCGGGGTCACGCATCGCTGCAACCTCACCTGCAAGATGTGCGGCATCTGGAAGATGGGCGACAAGCGGTCGGAGATGTCGGTCGATCAGATCCGCGCCATGGCAGCGAACCTGCGCGAGCTGGGCACGGGGGTGGTGAGCATCGGGGGCGGCGAGCCGCTGCTCCGCGACGATCTTCCCGAGATCGTGCGCGCCTTCTTCGATCAGGGAATGGAGGTGCGCCTGCTCACCAACGGCTACACGCGCACCAGCGGCGCAGAGCGCAACGTGAGGTTCCTCGATGAGGTGTTCGCCACCGGGGTGAAACACGTCTCGATCTCGCTCGACACCATCGATCCCAAGCGCTTCGATGAGATCTGCGAGCGCGATGACGTGTGGCAGTCGGCCATCGACACCATCTCGCGCTTCGCGCGCGTGGTGCGCCAGCGCGGGGGCACGGGCAACATCAACTGCGTGGTGTCTCGCGCCAACCTGCGCGAGCTGCCTCGAATGGTCGATCTGGCCGAGCGTCTCGGCTTCTGGATCTCGTTCATCCCCATCGAGGTGCACGAGTACGGAGGGCAGGTCATCGAGCGCGAGCGCGCCGACCGCATGTTCTTCACGAAGGCCGATCACGCCGAGCTCGACGAGATGTTCGGCCGCCTCATCGAGATGAAGCGCCAGGGGCGACGCATCTTCTCGAGCACGCCCTTCCTCGAGGAATCACTCGACGTGCTCAAGGGCGGCACGCCGCGCTGGCAGTGCCTGGCGGGGGCGCTGTTCTTCAGCGTGTCGCCGGAGGGGCGGTTCTCGATCTGTCACAAGTTCGATGGCACCGGGCAGACGCGTCAGCAGTACTACGTCTATGAGCCGCACTTTCCGCGGCAGTACCGGGACCCGGTCTTTCAAGACCAGTGCGCGCGCACCGCGCATCCGTGCAAGGCCTGCCTGCGCCCCTGCTGGGCCGAGGTGACCATGGCCTTCACCCATCCTCGCGCGTTCTACGAGATGGCCACCATCCAGCTGCATCACCCCATGCCCGCTGACATCCCGGACGTGGACACGGTGACGCGCGAGTTCGTGCCGCCCCCCGCTGCCGGAACAACCGTGCCCTAGCCAGGTGTCAGCGCGCGCGCGACGGGTTCTTTCGTGGAGCGTCGTGGGCGGGGTGGCGCTGGCCGGCCTCGCGGCGCGCGTGGCCTTCGCCGCCTGGTTCTCTCCGCTCTTGCTGGGCGATGCGTCGCACAACGTCTTCCTCGCGCAGAACATCTGGGCGGGGCGCGGCTATTCTTCGTGCACCCAGCCGCCTTTCAACCTCAACGGGAACCGCCCTCCCGGCTACGCGTTGCTGCTCGCCCCGCTCACGGGTCTCTTTGATTCGCCCGAGCACGTGGTTCCTTGGTTGCAGATGCTCATGGACGCGGCCGTCGCCGTGATGGTGGCTCGCCTGGTGGCGCGACGTCACGGTCACTGGGCGGGGATTGCCGCGGCCGCGTGCTGGTGGCTCTCTCCCGTCTCCATCGCGTTCAGCAGCCAGCTGCTCTCCTCGACCTTTGCCGCCCTGCTCGTTACGCTCCTGCTACGCGAGCTCGACCGCGATCCGGTGCGGCCGCTGGCGGTGGGCGTTACGGCGGGGGGCGCCGCGCTCACGGTCTCGGCGCTCGCTCCCACGGCCGCGTTGCTGGTTCTCATGGCAAGATCGCGCTTCTCGCGCCGCGGTCTGGGTCTGGCGCTCGCAGCCATGGGGCTGATGCTGGCGGTCTGGGGGGTGCGCAACCTGCAGGCGGGGGGGCGATTCACCCCGCTGACGCTGGTCTCGAGTGGGGGCCCTCTCTATGCCTCGATGGAGGAGGACGGGGTGGAGGACGTGGTGGTGCGTTCCGCGGGGGTCTACGATCGGTGGCTCGAGCAGTGGACGCCGCAGGGGATCGCGCTGGAGCGCGCCATGCAGCTTGATGGGGAGCTGCGCGCCGTCTGTGTCGACGAGATCGCGCATCGCCCGCGCGACCACGTCGAGCGACAGGCGCGACAGATCTGGAAGGCCTGGACCCGGCCCGATGGTCTCGTGCAGAACTGTCGCGTCGATCGAGCGGCGGACGTCATCCGGCCGGTGCTGCCCGGCGTGGCCGCGGCCTGGGAGTGCGCCACGCTCCTGCTCGCCCTCATCGGCCTGGCCCGCTGGCGCAGGCAGCTGCTGGCGCGTCAGGCCGCGGCTGCGGCGCTGCTCATCACGTTGTCGTATGGCTTCGTGCGCGCGGAGACGCGGTATCTCGTGCCGGCCCTGCCCGCGCTGGCGGTGCTGGTCGGCCTTGCGGTTTCAGCGGGGGAGCGAGATGTTGCGACAGAGCCTTGTCAGCGCACCTGAATCTGCCCTATATTCTCAACGTCCCCCCACATCGCTGAGAGGTTGTGCTCGTGCCAACGTCCCCCGTATCGATGCGGCGCGACCTGCGTGAGACCGCGAAGCGGCCCTTCACCGTCGTCTTCATCACCATCTACAGCGTTGAGAACGCAGGCATTCGCTACGTCTCCGCGGCGCTCAAGCGCGCAGGGTTCCAGACGTACTGCATCTTCCTGCGCGACTGGCGCCACAACCTGCTCGAGATGCCGTCAGAGAAAGAGTTCTCGATGGTCATGGAGCTGGTGCGCGAGAAGAAGCCCGATCTCATCGGCATCGGGTTCATGTCGAGCCTTTACCAGATGTCGCGCGAGCTCACCCGGCGCCTCAAGCACTGCTTCCCGGAGACGCCCGTCATCTGGGGGGGCATTCACGTCACGTCGGTACCGGAAGAGTGCATCGACGACGAAGCCGACATGCTCTGTCTGGGCGAGGGTGAGGAGGCCATGCTCGAGCTGTGCCAGCGCATGGCCGCGGGTGATGAATACACCGACGTGCGCAACATCTGGGTGAAGCGCGATGGCGAGGTGCATCGAAATCCGCTGCGCCCCCTGCTGCAAGACCTCGACTGGCTCCCGTACCCGGACATCGACTCCGAGACCAAGTACTACATCGATGACGGCAAGTGCCGCAACGAGGAGCCGTGGCTGCGCACGGCCGAGTACCGGATCTACTTCTCGCGCGGCTGCCCGTACAACTGCAGCTACTGCTACGTCAGCATCTTGCGCGACGTCTACAACGAGAAGGGCAAGAAGTACTACCGCCATCGCTCGGTGGGGCACATCATCGGCGAGATGGCCTATGTGATGTCGAAGTTCAAGCGCATCGGCCACGTGAAGGTCGATGACGACACATCGTTCGCCTTCGGCCAGGAGTGGCTCGACGAGTTCTGTCGCGAGTGGAAGGCGAAGGTCGACATCCCCTTCGAGTGCCTGCTCATCCCCCCGATGCTTCGCGAAGAGATGCTCGCCCAGCTGAAGCACGCAGGCCTCTTCCGCGTGCAGACCGGCATCGAGAGCGGCTCGGCCAAGGAGTCGAAGGAGATCTACAACCGCGCGCCCGGCAACAACGCCATCATGAAGTTCGGTGAGTTCAACCGGCGGCTTCAGCTCGACATGATCTACGACGTGATCATCGACAATCCGCACGCCACCGAAGAGATGAAGCTCGAGATGGCCGAGTTCCTCCTCGAGCTGCCGCGGCCGTACAAGATCTACTTCTACTCGCTCACCTACTTCCCCGGCACAATGCTCACCAAGGAGCTGCTGGCCAAGGGCGTCATCACCCCGGATGAGGTCGAGGGGCGCTCGACCAAGGCGTGGAAGCAGTTCCGTGTCTCGATGGACTGGCCCCGCAGCGACGAGGACCGATTCTACCTCGCCCTCTACTCGCTGGTGAGCAAGAGCTTCATTCCCAAGTCGCTCATCCGCAACCTCATCGACAGGCGTGCATTCTGGAAGAAGAAGCCGTGGCTCGAGCTGCTGTTCGGATTCGCCTGGGGCGCCAACCTGCTGCGCATGGTCGGGGTGGCCTGGGAGTACTGGCGGCGTGGTGATCTCACGTGGTTCAAGATCAAGCAGTACGCCAGCATCCGCAAGCTCATCTCGCAGTAGGGCAGGCCTCGTCGCTGTCTTCGGTGCGTCGACGCGCTGGGCGTCACTTCAGGCTGATGGTGACGATCTTCAGCGCGCCCTCGTCCTTGGGGACCCAGACCAGGAAGCCGTAGCTCCCGATGGGAGTGCTCTGCAGGCGGCTGCTTCGCGTGAGGCGCTGGCCGTTCGAGGTCACGATGCGCAGCACGACCTTGTCGGGCATCTTCTTGCCCAGGCCCACGACGGTGCCGGCCACGGTGTACTTATCGCCTACCTCGGCGACCCCGATGCGTGTGAGCGAGAGATGCGCGCGCACCAGCTCGTTGCTCACGTTGACCATGAGGAGGGCGCCCGGCAACTGCGCGCGGGCGGGAGAGGGGTGAGCGAAGGTGAGGGTGAGTGCCAGCAGCAGGCCGATGACGGACATCGATGCGCGCATGGGTCGAGAGGCGCTCGCGGCTACGGCTTGTCGAACTTGGTGCGGAGGCGCTCGTACTCGTCTTTGGAGAGGTGGTCCTTGAGGGCGTCGAGCGACTCCTGCTGGCTGACCGAGGGCTTGCTCTTCTTGTACGAGCGATAGGCCTCCTTGTTGGCCTCTTTGAAGACCTGCTTCATCTCGTCTCCGCTGAGGGTTCCCTGCGATTCGAAGTAGCGGATGGCCACCTCGCCCAGGCCGTAGGTCCAGCCGTAGACGAAGGGCGCGCTGACGAACTTGCCCACGAACGGGAACAGGTTGGCGACGATGAGCGTGGTGACCTGGCCGAACACGCTCACGCCGCTGGTGGCGGCGATGTAGGCGAGGATTCGTTCTGGCGGGTCTTGCACGCCGAACACCCGGGAGACCCGCAGAATCATGGCGGTCTGCACGGGGATGAGCAGCACGAGGTCGCTGAAGGGGAGCAGGAACGAGGTGAGCACGATGCCCGCGCTCCAGGCGCTGAACGAGCGGACGATGGCCCGCGCGCGTTCGACCGGGTCGCCGTCGATGCTGTCGAACGTGGGGCGATCGAGGTCGCTGAAGGTCGGCGGCTGCGCGGTCTGGCTGCCCGGCGCGTACGAGGAGGGCGTCACGAAACTGGCTGAAGCGTACGCGGGGGATGCCTGGGGTGGCGCGGCGGGTGACGGTGGGGTGACCTTCTGGCCCGGCTTCGACACGGCCGGCTGAACGCCGATGGGGGCCCCGCCCTTTCGTCGCCCCGAGCCGCCATCGACCTCCGCGCTGTAGGGGTTCTGGGGCGTGGCGGCGGTGTCATGCGTGAAGCGGATGGCTTTGCTCTGCTGAAGGCGGTTGCCGCACTTGTTGCAGAAGGTTGCCTTCTCGTTGGCGGCCGTGCCGCACTTGCCACAGAATCTTGCCATCAGCGTCGAACTCTCGCCTTCACTCGGCTTCTCGGACGTCGGAGACGTGCTCGCACGGTGGGCCTGCAAGCCTGTTGCGGCGAGTAGATGGGGCTTCGGGATGCCGGGGGGGCGACTCCTCCACGGAGCGGGCGGGGGCGCGCCCGCACGCCACCTCAGCGGGCGCGTGGCCTACCTGTGGATGATACCCAGGGCGATTGCGATCTCCACCACGATGAGCACAACGATGACCATCTCGAGCCAGAGGTTGCGCTGGGCGTTGGTGAGCTCGACGATGACGTCGACCCCTTCTTGTATCAGGCCCAGCTTGTACTCGAGGGCGCGGTAGCGAACCTCGATGTCGAGGGTCGTCTTCATCTGCTTGAAGAGGCGGTCGAGGGCGGCGTTGTCCCAGGTGCCTTCGGGTTCGTCGAGGATGTACATGCGCGAGACGAGATCGCGACGCGTCGACAGCGAGATGCCGATGAAGCGGATGGTGTCGCGGTTGTACCGCGGAAGACGTCCGTGTCGCTTCATGGGCTCGCTGATGGTCTCGGCGCTGTCGAGCAGCTGCTCGACCTGGCGCTCGTAGTGCTCGAGCGTGGCCGATTGTGCGAGCAGGAGCGCGAGGATGCTGATCTTGGCGCGCGACAGGTCGTTGAGAACCGCGAGATCGAACGAGACCCGCTCGGTGCCGGTCGACTCGATGATGACGCGGAAGTCGTCGCTGGTGGGCTCTTCGGCGATGGGGGTGAAGCGATCTCGCACGGCGGCGATGATGCGCGCCTGCTGTGCTGCGGACACGTTGAAGAAGGCCACCGAGCCGAAGTCGTAGAGCGCGGCCCACGCATCGGGCTCTTCGGGGACGCGTACCACGAGGTCGGTGCCGCTCGGATCGATGTGGTCTGGCGCCGGCATGCCCATCGACTCGACGAGCTCGATGGCCGTCTTGATGGAGAGCTTCTCCACCACGTGGAAGGCCACCATGGTGTAGCTGCTCGCGCTGGAAGTCGGAGTCGTCAAGAGCTCAGCGCGCGCGCGCCTCCAGGATCTCGAGCACCTTGGCCACCACCGGATCTTCCCCGGGCTTCTTCGGCGCGCCGAGGCCCGCATCGGGTCGAAGCTCGCCGCTCTTGCGCCGGGCTTCGATGAAGGCCAGCTGCTCTGGGGTGAGGGTCTGCTTGAGCTGCGTCTCGGTCTCGGTCATGATGCGGGTTGCCTCGAGCACCTTCTCGAGCGCGGGCTTGATCTTCGTCACCTGGTCATGGGTCAGGGGAAGCTGGGCGCTCTCGAGCTTGAGCAGGCCATCGACGAGATCGGAGAGGTTCCATTCCCCCTGGCCGGACGGCTGTC
>RGZZ01000079.1 GCA_010028905.1 Pseudomonadota bacterium
GCGCACGCGCCCGAGCGCCGCCGCAGGGTCGGGCGCCTCCGCGAGAAGCGCCTGCAGCGCGTCGGCCACCATGGTATCAACGACATCGCGGGGGGTGTGAAAGCTGCCTTGCAGCTTCCGCGCGGTGTCAGAGTCCCACGCCACGGCCTCATAGAGGCGCTCGAGAACATGCGGGGTCACCCCGTCGCTGGAAGATTCGTCGAGAGCGACCACACATCGCTTCAGCCGTGCGCGCACGGCCTGCACCGACACCCCCGCCACCCACGCCACGGCGGCGGCCAGATCGCGTCCCGCGGAAGCGTATGGTGACCGGCGCCCCACCCGGGGGAGCGACAGCACCTCGTCGAGGAAGGCCTCTACGGCCGCGTGGCCAGACGCGTCCTCCGCAGGCGAACCGCGGCGCGCGGAGGACACCCCTGCCCGAGGAGGAACCTGTTTCGTCATGAGTCTCTCACGCGCCATCGCATTCGTCTGCCTGCTCACCCTGCTCTTCGCGTCTGCGTCTGCCGCTGGCGACAACCCGCAGCGCAAGGCCGAGAACCTTCTTGCGCAGGCCGACCGACGTCTGGCCGCCCTGCGCGACTTCAAAGCCGAATTACGGGCACGCGCGCGGCTCTCCCTCTTGCCCGCCATCGAGCTCACAGGCCACATGTACTTCAAACGACCGAATCACCTGAAGCTCGAGTTCGATCACCTGCCCAGCATGCTCTCACGGGTGCAGCAGCAGCTCCAGGCGGCTCCTCCCTATCGCGATCCCGGCTATACCCCCCGATGGCTGCGCACCGAGACCATCAACGGTCTGGCCTGCGAAGTCATCGAGCTGCGGGCCAAGAACCAGGAGCGTCGCCTGCAGGTCGCCACCATCTGGCTCGACCCCGCAACGGGGACGCCACCCCGCACCGACTTCGACTACCTCGACGGCTCACGCGCATCCATCTCGACGCGATACGACAAGGTCTCGAGCTTCCTGCTGCCGCAGACGTCAGAGGTCGAGCTGCGCACGACGCTCGTGGGCGTCAGGGCCACGGTGACCTACCGCGATTATGTGCTCAACTCGAATCTCCCCGACAGCTTGTTCAAGCGGCAGCCGCAGTAAGCAGAAGAGCCCTCCGCTGCCGGAGGGCCCTGTCTGCGGGGCCGCTGAGCACCCGTCGCCGAGACGGCGGTCAGACGCTGTAGATGCCCAGGTTGTAGAGCGCGTTGGAGAGATAGGGCGGAAGCACCTCGGCGACATCGACCGCCTTCTCTGACGGCGGGGTGAACCGAGGGGGCCCTTTCAAGAACGCCTCTTCGAGCTTCGCCTGCTTCGCCTCGTCACGCTTCTGGCGCAAGAGCTCGGCAAGGTCTTGCTGATGGCCGAGCAGCTCCTGTGCCTCGGGGCTGTTGTCTTCGAGCTCGGCGTGTCGCTCCTCCATGGAGCGCATCTGACCGAGCTTCGCATCGGCGACCTCGAGCTGCTCCGGCGAGTAGAGGTCGCTCTTGAGCATCTCCTCTTCTTGCTGGCGCCCCATCGCCTGCGCCTTCTTGTGCGAGAGCATGATCATCTTCTGGAGCTCGCCCTGCACCGCGGGATTGCCCAGATCGGCCTTGTTGTTCTCGAGGAAGGCCTGCACGTTCTCACGCTCGCTCTTCACCAGGGTCTCGCGCTGAGACTCGTGCTTCTCTTCGAGCTTTGCCTTCGAGGTGGTCTCGAACTCTTCGCGCGCCACGCGCTGCGCCTTGGTCTCGGGGCCCGGCTTGACCTGAGGCTTGCCCTGACTGTCGAGCGCCACAGCCTGGCGCGGCGGCCCCTCGGCGGGCTTCTCTTCCGTCGTCTCGAGGTGGTTGAACCCGAAGAACCCGTCTTTCATGTCGCGCAGGGAATCCTTGGTCTCATCCATGAACCCCATGCGCTCCGCCGCGTGGTCTTGCTGCATCTGGCCCAGCCGCTGCGCGGCTTCGTCGGGGAAGGGCGGCGCCTCGACCTCGAACTGCTGGAAGGTCGACCGCTGGTCCCACGGGTGCTGCGACTGATGGACGGCCGCGTGGGCACCCTCGTTGAGGGTCTGCCGCAGATTGCTCATCATCTGCTGGTTCTGCTGCTGGTTCATACCGCCGGCAGCAGCCTGAGAGACCATGTTGGCGAGAATGCCGAGGCCCATCTGGGCAATGAACATCATCGGAGTTGGCCTGCTTTCATGACCCTCGTGGCCCGTGGGCGCAAGGGGCGACAACTGTCTGGTGGGCTATGAGAAGATTATCCCCCCCGCCGAAGCAGGTGTCAAGTGCGCGGCGTCACTCCCCGAGCACGATCGAGACCCGCTGCGCGCTACAGCGACGGGTGGAACGTGCTGGCCACCAGCGTGGCCCAGCTCGACAGCCCCGGCAGAAGACCGAGCACCACCGCCGCGACGAGACCCACGAGCATGGCGACGCGCACGCCGGCCGATATCGCGATGGGCGCGTCGCTCGTGGGCTCGAGCCAGTACACCGCCTTCAGCACGCCCATGTAGTAGAAGAGCGAGGCGACGCTGTTCACGATGCCCGCGAGCACGAGCCACGAGAGCCCGGTGTGCCAGGCTGCGGTGAAGAGGTAGAACTTGCCCACGAAACCAGACAGGGGCGGCAGGCCCGCCAGGCTCAAGAACGCCAGCAGAAGGGTGAGCGCCAGGGCCGGCGATCGTCGTGAGAGCCCGGCCAGGTCCTTGATCTCTTCTGACTCAGTGGCGGCGCAGCACGTGATGATGACCGCCCAGGCACCGAGCGACCCCAGCGTGTAGAGCCAGAGGTAGAACAGCACGGCCGCCGTGCCCTTCACCGAGGCCGCCGCCACGCCCACGAGCATGTAGCCCATGTGCGCGATGCCCGAGAACGCCAGCATGCGCTTGATGTTCGTCTGGTGCATGGCAATCAGGTTGCCCACGGTCATCGAGAGAAGCGACAGCACCGAGATGACCAGCATCCAGTCGCCCTTGATGTTGAGCCCCACCGCCGTAGCGCTGAAGCCCGTGGTGAGCACGCGGAGCAGCACGGCCATGCCGCCGATCTTCGGTCCGGTGGAGAGGAAGGCGGTGGTCGACACGGGAGCGCCCTCGTACACGTCGGGGGCCCACATGTGGAAGGGGGCCGCGGCGATCTTGAAGGCGAACGCGCCGAGCATGCAGAGCATGCCGACGATGAGCGCCTGGGGCGCGGGGTTGAGCGAGGAGATCTTCTGGGCGATCTCGGTCACGTAGATGGTGCCGGTGGTTCCCATCGTGAGGCTCGCGCCGAACAGGTAGAAGGCCGACGCCAGCGCGCCGAGCACGAAGAACTTGAGCCCCGCCTCGGCGGAGCGCTTGTTGCTCTTGCGACTGGCCGAAAGCACATACATCGGCATCGAGGTCATCTCGATGGCGAGAAAGATGGTGATGAGATCGTTGGCCGAGGCCAGGAAGAGCATGCCCAACCCCGTGAACATGAACAGGGTGTAGTACTCTCCGGGCCGCGAGATCTGGGTGCTGACGCACGGCGGCGCGATGATGAGCGCAAGCGCGGTGACAGCCAGCATGAGCGTCTTCAGGAACACGGCCGCGTCATCGACCATGTACGCGCCTCCGAAGAGCGCGGGCGACGCGTTGTGGTAGCATCTCAGGTTCATCAGGAGAGCGAGCAGACACGTGCCAGCGCCGACCCAGGCGAGCTTCTTCCGATCGGTGAGGCCCCAGGCCTCGAGGCCGAGCATGATGATCGCGCCGAGCGTGACGAGGAGCTCGGCCGGGATGAACTTCAGGCTATCGGCAATCACTGTTGGACGCCTCCCAGGGTCGACAGCAGATGAACCACCGAGGGGTGCATCGCGTTCAGCAGGATGCTCGGGCAGATACCTACCACGAGTGAGGTGAGGCCGAGCACGACCGGCCCGACCTTCTGGAAGCCACCGATGTCGGTGAGCTTCTCATGTGCGTGACCGTCGCCGTGGCCGTGGGCCTCGGCGCTCGGTCCGAAGAAGATCTTCTGCACGCAGCGCAGGAGATAGGTGGCGGTGACCACCAGCGCCAGCACCGTCACGATGGTGAGCACCTGGTTCTGGCGATACAGGCCGAAGAAGACCAGCGCCTCCGCCACGAACCCGCTCAGACCGGGCAGACCGAGCGACGCCAGCGCGGCCATGGTGAAGGTGGCGGCGAGGAACGGCATCCGGAAGGCCAGCCCGCCCATCTCCTCGATGTTGCGCGTGTGCGTCTTCTCGTACACGTAGCCGGCCAGGCCGAAGAGCATGGCCGTGACCACGCCGTGCGAGAACATCTGGAAGACGGCGCCCTCGACGCCCATGACGTTGTTGGCGCCCAGGCTGCTGCATCCGAGGCCCAGGAAGACCACGCCCATGTGGCTCACCGACGAGTAGGCGATCAGGTACTTGATGTCGACCTGCCGCAGGGCGCACAGTGCGCCGTACACCACGTTCACGGTGGCCAGCACCATGAAGAAGGGCATCCACGTGCGCGCACCATCGGGCATCGGGGCGATGGCCAGGCGCAGCACGCCGTAGCTGCCCATCTTCAGCAGCACGCCGGCCAGCAGCATCGAGAGTGCCGTGGGGGCCGAGGAGTGGCCGTCCGGCAGCCAGGTGTGGAATGGGACGAAACCACCTTCCACCGCAAAGCCGATGAACATCACCGGGAAGAGCCAGGTCTGCACGGCGTGCGGCAGCGGGTTCTTGCCGAGCTCGGCCATGATGGCCGTCAGGTCGAAGGTGTGCATCAGGGCGCCTGGGGTTGCCCCGGGCACCGTCACGTTCCACCACAGCGCCAGGATCCCGAGGAAGGCCAGACCGCCTCCCAGCTGCAGGTACAGGATGAGCTTGGTGGCGGCGTACTCGATGGAGACCTTGCGCGGCCCGCTCTTCGGAACCGAGCCCCAGATGCCGAGCAGGAAGTACAGCGGCACCGACGCCATCTCGTAGAAGAGGATGAAGAAGAAGAGATCGAGCGACATGAAGATGCCGAACACCCCCGCGATCGAGGCAAGCGCGAGCGCGTAGTACTCCTTGACGCGCTCCTTGATGCCAAACGACACCACAGACGACGCGAATGCCAGGATGCCCGTGAGCAGCACCATCGGCGCGTTGAGGCCGTCAACGCCCACGATGTAGGCGATGCCCAGGTCGGGGAACCACGGGAGACGCTCGACGAACTGCCAGTTCGCGCGCAGCGCGTACTCGAGGTTCAAGAAGTCGTAGTACATCTTCATCGACAGCAGCATCGAGGCAAACGTGGACAGCGCGGCGATTCCGCGCACGACGTCGTCCTTGCCGCGCGGTGTGAGCATCACGAGGACCATCGCCACCAGCGGCATCAGCAGGATTGTGGTGAGAATTCCCATCGGTCGTTACCTCTACGGCGCCGGCGGCATGGACGTTGAACCGCCCTGCACCTGCTGCCACCACTTCAGGGGGCTGAGAATGAAGTTCGGATCGGCCACGCCGACACCGACAATGATCACGCACACCGCGACGACCATCATCATCGCGTATTGCTGCAGCTTTCCAGACTGCTCCTCACGAAGCAGCTCGCCGATCAGATACACCGCCTTGCCCGTGCCCCGCACGAAGACGCCGTCGACGATGTTGGCGTCGACCCAGTTGGCGATGCGCGCGCCGAGGAACATGGTGTTGGTGGCCAGCCACGTCCAGAGCTCGTCGAACCAGTACTTGTTCTGCAGCACCTTGTACATCGGCCCGAGCGTTGTGCGCAGGCGCTCCTCGCCCTTGCGGGGGTCGGTGCCGAACATCGCGTAGGCGAGGAACACCCCCGCGACGGCGATGCCCGTCGAGATCAGCAGCAGCGGCCAGGGGTTGCCCTCTGCCGCGGGGGCCTCGGCGGCGTGATGGCCCGCGGTGAGGAAGTGCTCGTAGGCGTTCAGGTGAAGGGCCTCGGCGTTGAGGAACCCGAGGAACACGGCACCGACCGCCAGCAGCACCAGCGGAACCCACATGTTCGGCGGGTTCTCCTTGGGCAGGTGCTGCCCGAGGGGCTGCACCTCGACCGAGTGATGGCTGTCACCGTGCCCGTGGTCGTCATGGTGCTCGTCGCTCAGGCTCATGTCGTGCGGCGCGCCAGGGTCACCGCCACGATACTCGCCGTTGAAGGTGACGAAGTACAGTCGGAAGACGTAGAAGGCGGTCATGAAGGCCGCGGCATAGCCGAAGAAGGCCGGGATCTGCATCGACGGCGAGTGCACCGCCACGTCGAGAATCGCGTCCTTCGACCAGAAACCCGCGAACGGCGGGATGCCCGCCAGGGCGAGGCAGCCCATCAGCATGGCGGCGTGGGTGAAGGGCATGGCCTTGCGCAGCCCGCCCATCTTCCACATGTCGTTGGTGTTCACGGCGTGGATGATCGACCCGCAGCTGAGGAACAGCAGCGCCTTGAAGAAGGCGTGGGTGAAGAGGTGGAAATTGCCGGCCACGAAGCCGGCCGTGGTCCCCACGCCCAGGGCCATGAACATGTAGCCGAGCTGGCTCACGGTCGAGTAGGCCATCACGCGCTTGATGTCGTTCTGCACGATGGCGATGCTGGCCGCCATGAGGGCGGTGATGGCGCCGATCCAGCCCACCACGGCCGACGCCTCGGGGCTGGCCTGGTACATCGGGTAGCAGCGCCCCACGAGGTAGACGCCCGCGGCCACCATCGTCGCCGCGTGGATGAGCGCGCTGACGGGGGTGGGGCCTTCCATGGCGTCGGGCAGCCAGATGTGGAGCGGGAACTGGGCGCTCTTGCCCACCGCCCCGCAGAACACGAGGATGGCGGCGATGGCCACCCCTTGCGGGTAGGTCTTCGCCAGCTCGACCATCTTGTCGAGGGCGTTGTCCGGCCCCACGAAGTCGACCGAGCGGGCGAGCCAGAACGTGGTGATGATGCCGAGGAGGAAGCCGATGTCACCGAAGCGGGTGACCACGAAGGCCTTCTTGGCCGCGTCGGCCGCGCTCTTCTTGTAGTACCAGAAACCGATGAGCAGGTACGACGACAGGCCCACCAGCTCCCAGCACATGTAGATCTGCACGAAGTTGGTGGCGAGCACGAGGCCCAGCATCGACGCCGTGAAGAGCGACAGGTACGCGTAGAACTTGGCGAAGCCGAAGGTTGGCTCGTGGTTCATGTAGCCAGTCGAGTAGATCTGCACCAGCAGGGCCACCGTGGTCACCACCACCAGCATGATGGCCGACAGGTTGTCGACGAGCACGCCGATGCTGACGCTCATGACGGCCTGACCGTCAGCGTTGGTGGCCATGATCCAGGGCAACGAGGCGACCTGCGGACCCACGTCCGGATGGGCCAGTCGCTCGAGCAGCACGCCCGCCGACAGGAAGAAGGCAGCCGCGAGGCACGCCATGGCCACGATTGCGCTGAGCATGCGCTGGCCGCGCGTCACGAAGACGATGATGAGGAAGGCGAGCACGGGGAGCAACGGGATCAGCCCGGTGTACTGCATGACGCCTTGAGAGAGGGCGGCGACGGTCGCGCCGTGCGCGGGGGCCGCCTCGGTGATCTGGGCGAGGAAAGGTGTCACCATTTGAGGAGGTCGACCTCCTCCACGTTGATGTGATGGAATGTGCGGTACAGGGCGAGCACGATGGCTACGCCGAGGGTCACCTCGGCGGCCGCGACCGTGACCACGAAGAGCGCGAACACGAGGCCCATGGCGTGCTCGAAGCCGCCTCCCATGAACCGCGTGAACGAGACCAGGCTGATGTTCACGGCGTTGAACATCAGCTCGAGCGACATCAGCACCGCGACGGCATTGCGCCGGGTGAGCACGCCATAGAGCCCGATGCTGAAGAGGACCACCGAGAGGGTGAGATACTCGTTGAGGCCAACCGTGTTCACGCTACGATTCCTCCTTCGAGGCCACCATGACGGCGCCGATCAGGGCCATCAGGAGCAGCACACCCACCATCTCGAACGGGAAGAGAAAACCGCCCCGTTCCTGGCCCAGGAAGAGCTTTCCGAGGTCGCGCACGCTGATGTAGCTGTGCGCCGGGTCCCACGGGGCAAGGGCCCAGGTCTGGTGATAGATGGCGTACAGCGCGAGAAACGCGAAGGCCAGGCACCCGACCAGTGCGGGAAACTGCTGCGAGAGCGGCGCGTGCGGCTCTTGCTGACCGATGTGCTGGGTCAGCATCACGGCGAACTTCAGGATGACCGCGATGGCGCCCACGTAGATGAGCACCTGCACGACGGCGAGGAAGTGGGCGTCGAGCATTCCGTACACCGCGGCGACCGCGCCGAAGGTGAGCGCCAGGCTGAGGCCTGCGTGGAAGATGTTCGACGACCGCACCACGCCGAGAGCGCCGAAGAGCACGACGGCGGCGATGGCGTAGAAGAGATAGGGGTTCATGATGGTGTGAGGCTCCTTGGAGAGACAGGCGAGACGTGCGTCATCACGACATCGCTCCGAAGATCTGTTTGAAGACGGCTTCACCGAAGATCTGCTTGTACGCGATCATGTAGACTGCCGCGATGAGCAGGTTCACGAACGAGAACGGCAGCAGGGTCTTCCATCCGAAGTGCATCAGCTGGTCGACGCGCACGCGCGGGAAGGTCCAGCGGACCCACATCAAGATGAGAACGATGACCAGGGTCTTGGTCAGGAACACCACCGCGCCGAGCGCCGAGAAGAGCACGTGGGGCATGCCGCTGGCGCGCATCATCTGGGTGATGCCGAAGGGGAGCGACCATCCGCCCAGGAAGAGGGCCGCCGCCACCGCCGAGATCACGAACATGTTCGAGAACTCTGCGAGGAAGAACATGGCGAACTGCATGCCGCTGTACTCGGTGACGAAGCCGGCCACCAGCTCAGACTCTCCCTCAGGCAGGTCGAAGGGGGGGCGGTTGGTCTCGGCGGTGCCCGCAATGATGAACACCACGAATCCGATGATGTTCGGCCAGATGAACCAGGCGGTGCGCTCCTGAACCTGTATGATCTCCTGCAGGCTGAGCGAGCCCGCCATCAGCACGGGGCCGAGCACGGCGAAGATCATGGGGATCTCGTACGAGATCATCTGGGCCACCGAGCGAAGGCCGCCCAGGAGAGAGTATTTGCTGTTCGAGCCCCAGCCGGCCATCATGATGCCGAGCACGGTCATGGAGCCCACGGCGAGCAGGTACAGCACGCCCACGTTGAGATCGCTCACCGAGGCGTCCGGGCCGAAGGGAATCACCACGTAGGCCATCAGCGAGGCCGCGAAGACGATGCACGGCGCGAGCACGAAGACGATGTAGTCGACATCGGCCGGCGTCACCGTCTCCTTGGTGAGCAGCTTGATGGCGTCGGCGGCCGTCTGGAGAAGGCCGCCGAACCACATGTTGCCGCTGCGAAGGAAGCTGGGGCCAGAGGTCATGGGGCCCATGCGCCGCTGGATTCGCGCGCTGATCTTGCGCTCGAGCCAGATGAGGAACAGCACGAGCACGCTGATGAAGCCGATGATGAGGCCCATGCTGATGAGCATCAGCACGACCTTCATCGTGAGGAGCTGGCGCACCGCGTCTGGCAGGGGGAGCTGGTTGAAGAGCGCCTCGAAGGCGTGGTCGAATCCGTTCATCGATCGATCTCCGGAAGCACGAGGTCAAAGCTCGCGTTGATGGCAATGAGGTCGGCCACGAGGGCACCCCGCATCAGCACGGGCAGCACCGACAGGTTGCTGTACGAGGGGGTGCGGAACTTGCAGCGCCAGGCCTTCTCGGAACCGTTCGAGACGAGGTAGCACCCCATGTCGCCACGGGAGTTCTCGATGCGCGAGTACACCTCGCCCTCGGGAATCCAGATGCGGTTGGGCAGCACCGCCTTGGCGCGCCCCTTCGGCAACCGCGCGAGGCACTGCTGCACGATCTTCACGCTCTGGCGCATCTCGTCCATGCGCACCTTGTAGCGCGCCCAGCAGTCGGAGCCTTCCTGCGTGGGGATGTCGAAGTCGAGCTCGGGGTAGATGCTGTACGGCACGGCCTTGCGCACGTCGTACTTCACGCCGCACGCGCGGATGTTGGGCCCCGAGACCCCGTGGGCGAGGGCCACGTCACGTGGCAGCACGCCGACCCCCTTGGTGCGCTTGAGGAAGATGGCGCTCTCGGTGAGCAGCTCCTCGCACATGTCGAGCACCGGCGGGAACTCGTTGAGGAACTTCTCGCAGGCGGCCTCGAAGGTCTTGGGGCCATCGGTCCACTTGAACTCGACCTTCTTGGGCAGATCGTAGGCCACGCCACCGAGGCGCAGGTAGTTGTAGGTGAGGCGCTGACCACAGGTCGACTCGAAGAGGTCGAGGATCTTCTCGCGCTCGGTGAAGCCGTAGAGGAAGGGCGTCGTGGCGCCCAGCTCGAGAGCGTTTGTGCCGAACCAGAGCAGGTGCGAGGCGATGCGGTTCAGCTCGACCATGATGACGCGGATCACGTCGCCGCGGGGCGTGGGCACGATGTCGGCGAGGCGCTCGACGGCGAGCACGTACACGTAGTTGGCCGACATCGAGGTCACGTAGTCGAGGCGGTCGGTCACGGGGATGTACTGGCCGTAGTGACGGCCCTCCGCCATCTTCTCGAGCGAGCGATGGAGGTACCCGATCACGGGCTCGACATCGACCACGATCTCTGCATCGAGCTTGACCATGAGACGCAGCACCCCGTGCGTGCTGGGGTGCTGGGGGCCCATGTTGATGACGAACTCTTCGGTGTTGATCATACGGTTTCGGCTTTCGTCTGGGGATGGCGAGAGGTTGGGTGCGCTGGGGTCCCGGGGGTGACCCCCTGCGCAATCGGCCCGCGCCTAGATCTTGTGGTGACCCATTCCTGTGAAGTGCGCGGGGTTCTCTCCTTGGGGCGTGGGAACGAAGTTCGGATGGACGTAGCTCTTGCGCAGCGGGTGCCCCTCCCAGTCGTGCGGCATGAGGATGCGCCGCAGATCGGGATGGCCCTTGAACTGCACACCGAACAGGTCGTACACCTCGCGCTCGTACCAGTTCGCCCCGGACCACAGCGACGTGAGGCTGTCGACCTCGAGACGATCATTGGGAAGCTGCACCTTGAGGGCCACGATGTGGAGGTGCGTGTACGACATGAAATACGCGATGACGTCGACGCGCTCGACCCAGTCGGCCGCGGTGACCACCATGTTGTAGTCGAACGCAAGCGCGGGGTCGTCGCGCAGGCAGCGCGCCACCTCGAGCAGATGGGCGGGCTCGACGATGAGGGTCTCGGCGTTGCGCTCGTCGATGCGAAGCCCCGCGTTCGGAAACCGCTCGGTCAGGTGAGCCAGGATCTCTTCTCTCTTCAACTCTCTTGCCTCCTACGACGACGAGACGCCTCGCGCGCCTCGGCTAGCCGTACCAATCCATGACCCCTTTGCGCCACGCGTAGCCGATGGCCACCACGAGAAGACCGAGGAACACGAGCATCTCGCCGAAGGCCATGAGCCCGTACTTCGGGTCGAGGAGCATGTCGCGGAACGATGCGGCCCACGGGAACATGAAGACGATCTCGACATCGAAGAGCACGAACATCATCGCGTAGAGGTAGTAGCGGATGTTGTACTGCACCCAGGCCTTGCCGATGGGCATCTCGCCGCACTCGTAGGCGATGAGCTTCTCGGGCGACTGCCGGCGAGGCGCCAGGATGCTCGCCAGAACGAAGTTCATCAGACAGAACAGGATGCCGCCGATGAGGAACAAGAGGGGGTAGAGATAGTTGCCTGTTGCCACGCCGGGGCCACTCCTCGTCTGCTAATTCTTTTTTTCACAAGCAAGCCGGCAATAACGCCGTAGCCTGCATGGCGGGGGAGACTTCTGTTCGCCCCCTCAAAATCCTCTTGTGAAGAACGGGCGCTACGACGCGGTTCTGTCGTAACACACCCCGAAGATCAGGAGCGCCGGCCCACGACGTAGTCGAGCAGCGCTTCGAGCTCTGCGGTGCCTTGCGCCGGGCGGGCCGCAACCAGCGCCTCCCGAGCGCGGCGCAGGTAGTCGCCCGCCACGGAGAGCGCATGCTCCTGGGAGCCGGTCGTGCCCATGATGGAGAGGACCCGACGCATCGACCGCCGGGAGAGCCGTCCCCTCCCCTCCTCGACCAGCCCTACCAGCGTCTGGCGATCGGCGGGCGAGACTTTGGCCAGCGCGTGGATGAAGGGCAGCGTGAACTTGCCCTCGCTGAGATCGCTGCCCACGGGCTTGCCCAGCTGCGCTTCGTCGCCCCAGAAGTCGAGCACGTCGTCGATGATCTGGAAGGCCATGCCCAGGTGCAGGCCATACTCTGCCATGGCCTCGATGGAATCCTTGCCCGCCCCGGCGACGATGGCCCCCATGCGACTGGCCGCGGACATGAGCGCCGCGGTCTTCTCGCGAATGACGAAGAGGTAGTCGTCGAGCGAGACCTCGAAGTTGTTCTGCTCCTCGATCTCGCGGATCTGACCGAGCACCATGCGCCCCGTGGCCTCTGACACGATGGTCACGAGATAGCGATTCTCGTCTCCGCACATATCGAGAAGCGATCTGGCGTAGAGATAGTCGCCGAGCATGACGGCGATCTTGTTGCTCCACCAGGCCCCCAGCGTGGCACGCCCGCGACGGGTCTGGGTGTTGTCGATGACATCGTCGTGCAGCAAGGATGCCGCATGAACCATCTCGAGGGCGCCCGCCACCTTGATAGCGCGAGCGTTCACCCCGCCGAAGGCCCGCGCGGTGAGCAGCACAAGGGCGGGGCGCAGACGCTTACCGCCAGAGCGAAGAATGGTGCGGGAGGTCTGGCTGACGAGCCCGAGGGCTTCCGGGATGCTCTCGACGAGCTCTTGGTCAACCGCCGCCAGCGCTTCAGCGATGGGGCGCAACGGGGCGATCAGCGCGCCGTTCGAGGGCGGGGGGACACCTCTGTCAGCAGCAATCAATCGGGGGTCCATCTCTCTCTTCAAGCTGCGCTCATACGACCAGCGATCGCATGGCCTCTCGTGCCGCAGCAGCCGCTCTGTCGAGCTGATCGTCGGTGTGCGCAAGGCTCACGAACGCCGCCTCGTATTGCGACGGCGCAAGCATGACACCCTTCTCGAGCATGGCGCGGAAGAAGCGGCCGTATCTCTCTGTGTCAGACGCGCAGGCCGCCGCGTAGCTGTCGACGGCGGGCCCGGGGTGGAAGAAGAGGGTCAGCATCGAGCCCTGGCGGTTCACCACCACCGGGACGCCCGCGGCGTCAGCGGCCTCGCGCAGCCCCCCCTCGACGCGACGTCCGCCCTCTTCGAGACGGGCGTAGGCCTGCGGATCGTCGCGCAGGATGCGAAGGGTCTCGAGACCTGCCGCCATGGCCAGCGGATTGCCGGACAGCGTGCCCGCCTGATAGACCGGGCCCAGGGGCGCGACGCACTGCATGATGTCGCGACGCCCACCGTAGGCGCCCACGGGGAGCCCTCCACCGATGATCTTCGCGAGCAGGGTCATGTCCGGACGGATGCCCGTCAGCGCCTGCACACCACCGTAGCCAACGCGGAAGCCGGTCATCACCTCATCGAAGATGAGCACGATGCCGTGCTGGGCGGTGAGGTCGCGCAGCAGCTGCAGGAAGCCGGGATTCGGCGCCACCAGCCCCATGTTCGCGGGAATCGGCTCCACCACGAGCGCGGCGATCTCGCTCCCGTGGGCCTCGATCACGGCCCGGATGGCATCTTCATCGTTGAAGGGCACGGTGAGGGTGTGACGAGCGAAGTCGGCGGGAACCCCCGCGCTGTCCGGCACGCCCAGGGTGAGCGCGCCGGAGCCCGCCTTCACGAGGAACGAATCGCCGTGGCCGTGGTAGCAGCCGACGAACTTCACCACCTTGTCTCGCCCCGTGAAGCCGCGTGCCACGCGAAGCGCGCTCATCGCCGCCTCGGTGCCGCTGTTCACCATGCGCACGAGCTCCATCGAGGGCATGGCGCGGCGGATCTCTTCGGCCAGCTCCACTTCGAGCTCACACGGGGCGCCGTAGCTGGTTCCCCGCTCCGCGGCGCGGGTGATGGCCTCGAGAACGCGAGGGTGGGCGTGCCCGACGATCATGGGGCCCCACGACCCGATGAAATCGATGTACTCGTTCCCGTCGGCGTCGAGCACCCTGGCTCCGCGCGCGGCCGAGATGAAGACAGGTTCGCCCCCGACAGATCGGAAAGCGCGCACCGGCGAGTTCACGCCGCCCGGGATGACGCCCTGGGCGCGTTCGAAGAGGTCGCGGGACCGATTTCGGATCGTGGTCGTCATGATGGTCGTCCTGATCTCAGAGGAGGCGGGCGAGCCTCGGCGTGCGCCGAAGGGCCGGGCCAGGAATGAAGCGCAGGGTTCGCAGACCCGCGCGCCGATTCCTGCGCGTCGGCGCGAGCCCGCTGATCGAGGCGCCGCGTCGTCGTCGCGAGAGGACACCAATGGGATTGAGAGAATCCGCGTACTCGTCATGACCTCCGCGCCCTCGCCATCACCGCCGCTGCGGCGCCGTGTCGACCCGCTCGTGGCCCTCCTCGTGCTGGTGGTGTGCCTCGAGGCGCTCTGGATCATCGTGCGCACCCCGACGGCCCTGGTCGAGGACACCCGAGGAACCGTCGTGCTGCAAGGAGAGAAGCCCCTCGACGACGAGCGCGGGGGCGAGCTCGTGCCAGGCCCCCAGCCTCCACACATGGCACACGGCGAGGGGCGAGGCGGCGGGGAACCCATGGCCAACGGCGCGGGCGGTGTGCCCGGCGTGGGGGTCCCCGGGCAGCCCATGCCTCCAGGGCAGCCCCAGGCCCCGAACCGCGGCATGGCCGCGGCACCCGCGCTGGGAAGACCCGCTGCACCGCCCCCCGGAAAACCGTCTCTG
>RGZZ01000080.1 GCA_010028905.1 Pseudomonadota bacterium
GGCCTGCTCGAGCAGGCCCGCAGCAGGCCCTGGGGAACCGTTGACGATCGTCAAGGGGCCGAGACCATCGACGGCGATCGCTATGACTACACGCTCACCGTCACCCCGAGCCCGGACGGCACCTCCGATGTGAAGCGCGTGGTGGCGCGGGTGCAGTGGGGCGACCGCAGCCTCGAGATGGAGACGCGGATCTTCCGCTTCCGGAACCCGTGAGACGTCGAGGGATATCGGTTGCGCAGGTGCTGATGATCGGCGCCATGGCCATCACGGCAGCCTTCGCGCTGGCGGCCCTGGTCTGCTCGCAGCTCAATCTAACCCAGCGCTACATCCGTCGCGCGGACGCGCTCAACCTTGCGGAGGCGGCGGTGCACGAGGCTGTCGGGCGCCTTCACGAGCATGCCGAGTTCGGCACGAAGAGGGAGCAGGTCTCGATCCGGCTCGCCGATGATCGGTGGGCGCTGGTGTCATTCGACCCGAGCCAGACCGAGGTCGAGACCTCGACGAACACCATCACGGCCGACGGCAGCAGCGGCACCGCGCGCCTCGTGGGCGTGGGGGTGAGCGGCGGTGTGCGTCGTGAGGTTGAGGTGTTGCTGGCCATCCCCCCCTATCAGTTCGCGGTCTCCACTGCCGGCCCGCTCGAGAGTCAGGACGGCATCGAGGTGAACGGCATCAGCGACGTGCCAGGAGAGAAGACCTCGAACCTGGCCTCGAACACCAGCGTGAAGGCCGAGGGGCGGTTCCTCGTGGGGGGAGATCTGCTCTCGCCCAAGGTCGAGCTCCCCGACGACGCGACGGTGCTCGGTCGCATCATCACGGGCGGCGCGCCCGTCGATCTGCCGAACATCTCTCTCGACGACTGGGACCCGCGCAGCGACAGCGACCTCGCCCCCTACACCCAGGACCTGCCCTCCACTGCACGGACGTCGAACCTTCGGGGACCGTTTGTGACCCGTCGCGACAATGATCGCGGCAACCTGACCGTGAACGGCGATCTGAAGCTCGATCGCGCCTTGCTCTACGTGCAGGGTGATCTCACTGTGAACGGTCAGGTGAGCGGGCAGGGCGCGCTCGTCGTCAAGGGGAGGACCCATATCGTCGGGGCCGTTGACATGACGGGGGGGCCTCGAGAAGGCGCTCGTCTCGCTTTGCTATCAGAGGGCGACGTCCAGCTGCTGGGGCAAGGAGAGAAGAGCGAGTTCCGTGGTCTCATCTACACCCGCGGCGGGTTTCTTGCCCGTCAGGTGCAGATCACCGGTGCATTCGTGCAGGCCCCCCCAACGGGCGGCACGCAGGCACCGGCCGCCGTCTCCTTGAAGGAAGTGCGCTTCGAGGGCACATCACAGGCAACGCGCATGACCATCAATGTCGAGAATCCCGCACTGGACGCCGATGCGCTCTGGTTCAATTCAGGGACCCCCCCACGCATCAGAGGAGTGGCGCGAGAGATGGATGTGCCCCAGGGTACGAAGAAGACCCTCACCAGCGGAGTGGAGGCAATGGATCAGGCCGCCCAGGACGCCTTCCGCGGAAAGGCGTACGAACCGCTCGACTACCTCCCAGGAGAGACGGGAGGAATTGCCCCGTCGATAATCACGCTGTCGCTGCCGGATCTGCAGCAGCGTCTCGAACGTTCGCCGGATCTCCTCAGTGCCTCTACGCGAAGGGAGGTCGCAGCCAGGATCGGAAACGCACCGGCGCAGCTCTGCATGCACGTGGAGAGGTCGGGGAAGGGAAACAGCAGTCACGTGAGCGGCGAGAGCGGCTGGTTCACGATGCTCGATGCGCCCGCTGCTGTGTTCTATGACGTCATCGGTCCTCCACGAGATGGCAAGTTCGGGGACCGGCAGTACCGCATCTCCAAGCAGGAAGCCGCCGGTCTCTACGAAGCCTACACCGGCAGGCCGCTCTCCGAATCGGAGATCATCGCCACGGCCTTGGCCGCCGAGCGCGCCGTGGTGGAGGCGGGCAACCGCGCCCTGCGCGCCGCCGGGGTCACCAACCCGAGTCGGCCGTTGAACTGGCAGCGCCAGCTCGACCTGAACCGCTTCCTGCAAGACACGCGACCGCTGCGCGTCTTGTCGTGGAGGGAGCGGTGAGGGGGTGCGCGCGGTCTCGCGCGTTCACGCTGGTCGAGCTCATGTTCGCCATGGGGCTGGCCGCGCTGCTGGGGCTCGTGCTCAGCCAGATGCTGGCGTCGAGCCTGCGCCTGTACGCGAAGGGGCAGGCCCGCGCGAATCTTCAGGCGGCCGGTCTGATGGCGCTGTCTCACCTGGGTCGCGACCTGCGCAGCGCCGCCGGTGCAACGGTCTCGGTCTGGCAGGCGCCGGAGGGCGACGTGAGCCGTGCCGTTGCCGCCGTCAGCTGCCGCCCGGATGAGCGAGCAGGTGAGATCAGCCCGTACGCGCCGTCGCAGCAGCACGTCATCGTGTTCCTCGACCGGCGCAGCGGGCGCCTGATTCGCACGACCCGTCCGGTCGAGGGCACGGGCGTTCGCCTCTCCGAGCGCGATCTGCGAGACGCCTGCGAGGTGGTTCAGCCGGACGAGCGCGTGATCTGTGCCCACGTGTCGGGGTTGAAGCCGTCCCTCGAGCCCACCGGCATCGATATCGGGCTCGCGCTCGAGCACACCGTGCGCGACGGCATTGTCGCCCACGAGACTGTTCAGACGCACGTCGCGTTTCGCAACCGCCTGTGATGCGACGCCTCTTCGCGCTTGCGCTGCTTGCCTGTCTGGTCTGCGCGGAACGTTGTCAGGGCCGTCCCGCAGTGACGCTGAGCAGCGTTCCTCCGGGTGCGACGGTCAGCCGTCTCGACGGCACCCGTGAGGGCGCGGCAAAGCCCATCGATGGCGTGCAGTGGGCCTCTGGACGGTGGCGTGTAGGCTGGGGCGCCGGCGAGAGCATCGAGTTCACCCTGGGAGAGAGGTCGGGTCGCCTGTTCATCGAGCGGGGCGCCGTAAACGGGGGGGACCTCGCGCTGAGCGACCTTCCCGCGGTGTGGCAGCCTTGGGACGTGTCGGCCGTCCCGGACGCCGAGCTGTGGGTGCCAGAATCTGCCGTTGATGGCCGCCCCGGGTGGGAGCGGCAGCAGCTCGATGCACGCCCGACGGCGCTGACGAACGGGCCGCGCTGCTACCGCGTGCGGGTCGACGAGCGGGGGCGCTGCCGCCTCTGGGCCGGCTGGACCGAGGTCTGGCTCACGCGCCCGCGCTTCGCTCCGTGCAAGGTGGCGCCGACGGTGGGGCAGCCCCTCGAGGCGCGGTTCTCGCCGCTCTACGGGCCCTTCTCGTACCTGGCGTTCGACGTTGCCCTGGTGCTTGCACTCGTGGGGGGAGCCGGGTGGGCCGTGCGCCGCTGGCGGGCCGCAAGGGTCGAGGCCGCGAACGATCGCGTGGAGGCCGAACAGGCCCGCGAGGCGGCTGAGCGGGCTCGGCAGGTGGTCGAGGAGGCGCGCGAGAGCGCCTCGCGCGACACAGGCCACACGGTCACCGGTGCTCAGGGATCGCGCTATCTGCTGCTCACCGAGATCGGGTCCGGGGGTATGGGAACCGTATATCGCGCGCAACGCCTCGACGACGATCTGGTGTGCGCCGTCAAGCGCATGCGCGCAGACGCCGCAACGACCTCGGAGGCGCGACAGCGCTTTCTGCGCGAGATCCAGATCTGCGGGGGGATTCAGCACAGCGGGCTGGTGCGCGTCTTCGACTGGGGCGAAGACGGCAGCGACCCCTTCATGGTGTGTGAGCTCGTCGATGGCGAGACCCTGCGCGCGCGCATGTCCCCTGGAGCGCCCACGGCCACCGCCGAGGCACTGCGCTGCACCATCGACGTGCTACGCGCGCTGCGGGTGGTTCACGCCCACGGCATCATCCATCGCGACCTCAAGCCGGAGAACATCATGGTCACGACGGCGGGAGTGGTGAAGGTGATGGACTTCGGCATCGCCGGGCGCCTCGATCGGCACAGCCTGACGCAGACGGCCACCACCATGGGCACCCCGCAGTACATGTCGCCGGAGCACCTCGACGCCCGCAGCACGTCTGCCGCGTCTGACATCTTCTCGATGGGGGTCATCTTGTACGAGATGCTCACCGGACGCCTTCCGTTCGAGGCCGACGACATCTTTCAGCTCATCACCCGCATGATCACCGAAGATGCGCCTGCGCTCGCAGAGGCCCGTCCCGATCTCCCCGCGGCGCTCTGTGATGCGGTCGACCGCATGCGCGCGGGAGACCAGGGCGATCGCTACGCCAGCGTCGACGAGCTGCTGCCGGTGCTCGAGGCGCTGCTGGCGCAGGTCTGACCGTTTCGAAGAACGGGCGTAGTGTCGTCTGGTCCTTGGTCGCCTCTCACATTACCTCTCACAGGCGATGCGCGTGATGGGCTCGGTGGTCTATCATCGCGGCAGGGAAGAGCGAGGGACTGAGGGGGATCTGTCATGCGCGGAGGCCTTTTTTGCCGTTCCGTCAGCCGTTCACGCATTGTGCGTCTGGTGGCCATCGCTGCTCTGTCGGTGCTGTCAGCACTGACGGGATGCTCTACGGGGAACGTCGGGGAGAGCTCTCCTCCTGCCGCGGGGGGCGCGGCTGCGGCTGCGACGACAGCGTCGTCGCAAGACTCGGGGGGGCGCGAATCCTGTTTCGTCTGGTGGCAGGCGAACCTCTCTTGCCTCGAAGCTCACCGGCACCAGCCTGGCCGATCTCCCGGAGGGAGCGACGCTCAGCACGCCTGCGCTGGGCAACGGTGGCTTGCGCATCATCTCGCCCACCGTGCTCGAGCTGACCTATGTGAACACCGAGAGCTCGGGAGCGCTTCCCACGACCTGGAGCTTTGTCGATGCAAACGGCAACGCGACGCTTCCCGCCGTCGATCGCTTTGTGGTCGCGGTTGATCAGCAGACGGTCCCGGTGCTCGAGGTCGGCTTTCGCCGGTGGGCGCTTTCGGCCCCCGTCGTGCGCGATCTGCGCATCGGCAACGCGCTCTACCTGCGGCTTGCGACACCCATCTCCGAGGGCGCTGCGGTGAGCGTGACCAACCCTGCGCAGGATGTGTGGCCGTCAAGCCAGCGCTATGCGTCGGTGGCCGATCCGATGCGCTGGAGCCCAGCCGTTCATGTCAACCACGAGGGGTACCTGCCGGATCTTCCCAAGAAGGCCATGGTCGGCTACTACCTCGGGTCTCTCGGCGAGCTCGGTCTTCCCAGCAGCACCTTTCAAGTGATCGATGACACGGGCGCCGCAGCCTTCTCCGGCACCCTGTCGATTCGCGCAGAGCAGGGCAGCAACGCTGCTGTGCTGCCGTATCAGAAGGTCTGTCAGGCCGATTTCTCGGCACTCACGATTCCGGGTAGATATCGTCTCGTGGTGCCTGGACTGGGGGTCTCGCTGCCGTTTCGCATCGATGCCGGTGTGGCTGCCGACTATGCACGGGCCTATGCACTGGGTCTCTATCACAAGCGATGCGGAAGCGACAACGCCCTGCCGTTCACCCGCTTCGAGCACGGTCTCTGCCACGCCTCGCCGGTGCAGCTTCCCACCATGGACGCGGTGTACGCTCTCACCAATTCATTCATCGCGGGCACGGGCTCGGTGTCAGACGCCTATCAGATCGCCCAGGCGCTGACAAGCGTGGCGTCGAGCCTGTACCCGTTTGTGTTCAGTGCCCCATTCGATGCCCACGGAGGCCATCACGACGCAGGCGATTACAGTCGCTACACCGTCGACAACGCACTTTTCGTACACGGGCTCATCTTTGCCGCAGACTGCTTCCCGGGCGCGTCTTCGCTCGACAATCTCGGTCTTCCGGAGAGTGGAGACGGGGTGGGCGACCTGCTGCAGCTGGCAAAGTGGGAGGCCGACTATCTCTGTCGCATGCAGGACGCCGATGGCGGCTTCTTCTCGCGCACCTATCCGCGTGATGTGCGCTACGAGAGCGATGTTCTGCCGGACAGCACGCGATACCAGCCACAGGTGGCCTGGCCCAAGAACACCGCCTCCACGGCGGCGGCCGTAGCGGCCCTGGCCGAGATCGGGTCGTCTCCCGTGTTTCGTCAGCAGTTCCCCGACGCTGCCGCCGCCTATGTGACGCGGGCTCGCGCGGGGTGGCAGTTCTTGCAGGGGGCCTGGGCGCGCTATGGTCGACAAGGCGCGTTTCAAGGACTGGGAGAGATCAGCGGGTTTCACGATCTCGACTGCGTGGCGTGGGCTGAGGTCGAGATGTACCTCGCCACGGGCGATCCGGACATCCACAAGCAGGTGCTCGCCGATCTCTCGCCCAACAGCCCGTCTCAGATGCGCTGGTCGTGGCTGCGCCTGCCCGCCGGATACGGGTGCGCCATACGAGACTACGCCTTTGGCGCGCGAAGCGGTCGCGTGCCGGCAGCCGCTCTCGACGCGACGCTGCTGGCCGCGTGCGAGAACCAGATTCGCCTGGCGGGTCGCGATGAGGTGGCGAACGCCCAGGCGAGCGCCTACAACGTGAGCTACAGCCTGGTCGACAAGCGCTGGGGCAATGCGGCGTGGTACTTCTGCGAGCAGCAGTCGTTCAAGCTCGCCACCGCCTACCAGCTCTCACCCTCGCCAGCTCTCATCGATGCCATCGTGGGCAACCTCAACTACGAGCATGGCACCAATCCGGTGAACGTGGCGTACACCACGGGCATGGGATGGCGCCGCCCGCGGGCCATCGTCGACCAGTACTCGCGCAACAGCGGCCTCTCGCTGCCCGCTTCCGGCATCGCGGTGGGGTCGATCAGCGCCTGGTTCTACTACATATCGACCTACGGCACAGAGCTGGCGGCCGTCAACTATCCCGCGGTGGCCAGCGAGCCGATCTATGATCGCTTCACCGACGGCTGGGACGTATACCGTGAGGCGATGAGCTGCAACCAGGTACAGGCGCTTGCCGTCACCGCGTGGCTCATGGCACGGACGCCCCTCGCCACCCAGGCCTGGCGCTGCGCTCCCGCCACCGTCTCCTTGTCGGGGAGCGCCGTCGTCAATCAACCGATCACCGCCACGCTATCGGTGCCGGGACTCGACCTTTCAACGGCCAGTCGCATCGTGTGGGAAGGCACCAACGTCGAGCCGTGCTTTGGGGCCTCGACATTCAGCTACACGCCGCAGGCAGCCGGCTCCGCGGCCATCCACGCCGAGGCGCAGTGGCCCGACGGACGTCGCGCCTTCGCCATCTGCCGCTTTGCCGTGGCGCTGCCTGGCGTGGGTGCGGTACAAGGGCAGACGGTGTCGGTCGGGTTTGCGTCGACCTTGCGAGGCACTGTGATCAAGGTGGTGGATGGCTGTGTATGGCTCAGCTCAGGCCAGATCTGTGCGGTGCCCTTCAGTCTTGCGGGGTTCGGGGGGCTCACGTTGAGTCAGCTCGTGCCCGGTAAAGCTGTGACAGTTACGGTGAACCCGTTCATCGGGACTGTGACCGATCTGCGAAACGAGGGGGCCTTGGTCGTGTTCTCGTCGAGTGCTGGCATGGTCGCTGTGCCAGCCTCGGTGCTGTCATCGGCCGCGCAGCAGCAGATCACCGTTCAGCTCAATCAGGCCGACGGCACGTCAGCCGTGCTTGCGCTGTCGCAGGGGCTCAAGAGCA
Organism: Pseudomonadota bacterium; assembly: GCA_010028905.1. Classification (NCBI taxonomy): domain Bacteria; kingdom Pseudomonadati; phylum Pseudomonadota; species Pseudomonadota bacterium. The sequence continues at coordinate 7,602 of RGZZ01000080.1, forward strand.
CGACGGGCTGGTTGAGCCTCGTGGGCTCGCCGCCCGTACCCGACAACGCATCGGTGTCGGTATCGTTTCGCTACTTCATGAACGGTCTCGTGACGAGCTCGTCTGCTTCGGCCGTGGGTCTGTCGTGCTGGGGGGTGGCGTGCGTCGTGCCACGAGGTCAGGCGCTGTTCAGTGGAGCCGCGGTCACGTCGACGGGCGATATCGTCACGGGCCAGACGGTCAGTGCGGCCGCCACTCCCTTCGTGGGGGGGGTGGTCTCGACAAATGGTGTGGCGGTTACATTTCAATCGCCCCAGGGCGCAATGACCGTGCCTGTCCCCACTGTTGACGACGTCACCCTGCAGCAGATCAAGGTGAGCGCGAGGGCTTCCGGCACGGTACAGGTCATGTCGCTCTATCAGGCGCGTGCCACTGGCGCGACGGTGCTGGGGCTGGCGCCGTGACGCTCGGCACGGGGCGTGAGGGCCCTTGACGGCGAAGGCAGCCGGCCACGCCACGCAGGGCCCTCGCGCCTCGGTCCGGGTCTCAAGTCGGGCCGTGCACATCCGCGCTCAGTGACGTCGTGCAAATCGTGTGGGGTCACACCTCCAATCATGCATCTCCATCGAATCGAGTATCCTCATGCTGCAGCTCACCTCCTGTCTCTCTGGGGCGTCGCCCATCAAGCCCGCGCGTTCGCACGAGAGGTCTGAAAGCGCGGCTTCTCTGCGCGTTGCGGAACGCCCAGACGCCTTCGTGCGAAGCCCCTATGCATCGCCGTCACCCTCTACGTTGCCGCTTGCACATGTCTCGCCTCCGAGCGCCTCTGATCCGGCGGCCGAGGCCAGCGCCGATGCAGCCTCGTCATCTGCTGCGCTGCGGGTGGGTCGTTGTGTTGGAGCGGTCGTGTCTGCTGCCGTGACCCTCTCGGCGTGCGCCGCGCCGGCAGCCGCGACGCCCCCCGTGGTCGGCTTGACCGAGCTCTCCACGCCGGTTGCAGCTGCATCGCTCACAGGCATTGAGCATTCCGCGATGGTCGATTCGTCGGCGTCTGCTGCGCTTGCGCCGAATGCGGGTCGCTCTGAGGCTGCGACTCGAGAAGCGCAGCCCGACGTTCTGAATCTCGGCAGACCGGTGGCCGATCAAGAACACGATTACCTCACTGTGTCGGGAAGAGCGCAATGGATGAAGAGCCCTCCCCCGTGGGGCGACCTGGGAAACCCCACCAGCCCTGTGGTCGATGTGGGTGTCAGCTCTTCTGGCGCGCGCGTTCGCATGCAGACGTATGAGAACGGCAGCCTTCTCTATCGCGTGGAGAGAGACCCTCGAGACAACTGGGTCGGCGCGCTGCCGCCGTCGGCCACCGACGCGTACATACGACACGGTGGACCCGCGTACTACGGCACGCTGAACGGAGGACCGTACCAGCCGGCAGCATCGCTGTACGGTACGACCAGCAAGAGCTTCCTCTTCGATAACGGTTGCGGGTATCTGCACACGAACGGCGACAAGAACGGTCAGTTCTTCTACGTGCGCAATCTCACGTTCTATCCCGCGTACGATAAGATCGGTCGCCAGGAGGGCCAGATGGGGCTTCCCGTCTCTGACGAGTACAGGGTCAAAGAGGGGCTTCGTCAGGATTTTGAGGGCGGATATCTCGTGTACAATCTCAACACGTCAAAGGTCGAGGTCTATCGATAGATCTTCACGCGACACCACGAAGAAGAGCACCGCCGCAGAGGGGTGCTCTTCTTCATTGCGCCTGTTGCGCGACGCGTCTCGGGTGTCTTGCTCTGTATACGCGTGGCCGTCGCTCAGTGCGGCAGCGAGCCGCCGATGACCGCGCCGGCGACACTGGCGCCGAGGGTGCCCGAGATCCACAGGGGAACGCCGAGCGCGGCGGCCGTCACGCCCCCGGCAATGCCCGCGATGGCGCTGGCCTGCAGGACGCGGGCCCCCTGCGGGGTGTCGGCCAGCATGCAGGTCATGGCCATCATCCCAAGCGAGGTCGGCGCGGCAACGCAGGTGGCGGCTCCACCGGCCAGGGCCAGCAGCCAGTTGCCGTGGGTCAGGCCGTAGACGGTGAGCTGGGCGCAGCCGAGGGGTGCTCCACCGATGGCGCCCATCATCAGCCCTCCCGTCACCGCGTGCGCGGCGCGCGTGCCGAGGCTGAGCCGGTCTTCGTCTTGTTCGGGCGGTTTCGCGGTGCCACGCGGCGCGAGCGACACGGGCTTCGAGGGGACGGTGACAACGGGAAGGGGCGAGAGTGTTGTGTTCATGCCGTGTTCGACGCGGTGCTCATATAGATTTGCAGGCAGAACGGCGTGGCGGGCAACGCGAATTCGATTGCGGGGCGTCGTGGGTCGGCTGCAAATCGGCGGCATCGCATCGTCTCACCATCATATCGCCGAGCGCTCCTCGACCCGCCCGCCTCGACACGACGGCGGCATGGCAGGTCTGGGGCTCGGCAGAGCCGCTCGAGAAGGAGACCCCATGCGCATCCGACGCCTGCACCCGAACCCTCCCCACGCAAACGCGCCGGTCCATCACGCGCAGCCCTCTCCGCTGCGCGCCGCCACGCCGCACAATGGCGCGTCGCCCGCGTTGCAGCGACTGCAGGGGGGGAGCGCGTCTCCCCAGGGCCAGGCCCATCCCCTGGGGCAGGTGCATCCCCAGGGACAGTCTCATCCTCAGGGCCAGACCCATCCCCCGGGGCAGCCTCATGCGCAGGGGCAGACACATCCCCCGAGTCAGGCACCCGGCGTCTCCCAGCCTCACGTCGATCCCGCGCGTCCGCACGACCCGACGTCGCCCGCGACCTCGCCACGCGCCGAAGAACCCTCGGGTCAGGGGCAGGGTGCGGCGAGCGCCACGGGAGGGGAAGCGCCCAAGAGCAGCGGCGCAGCGCTTCTCGGCGGGCTGAAGGGCTGGATGTCGTCGTTGGGAGGCGAGGAGAAGGCGCAGCCCGATGCGGCCCCTGTGTCTGGCGCGGGCACGAAGAAGGACGCGCCGGCCTCTTCGTCTGACGGGTCGAGCAAGAAGGAAGACGCCGCACCGTCCACCGACGACGCCGCGAAGAAGGGCGGCTGGGGCGGCTGGCTCGATCGCATGAAAGACGACGTGAAGAAGAAGTCCGGTCTGCTGCCCAACGAGAAGGAGCTGGCCGACATGAAGTTCGTGCACGACATGCTCGCGGAAGACAAGCTGGGCGGAGCCGATCAGACCTTCAACCAGAACGACGTTCCCCAGATACGCGAAGCGCTCATGCGCGACCCGCAGACGGCGCGTGACGTCAGCGAGGCCCTCGCCGACGCGGCCCGCACGGGGCGCACGCCGGATGGCGAGCGGCTGGGGCTCATCAAGCGCATGGCCGCCCGTAAGGGGGCGGAGGGGCGAAACGGTCTGCTCGGGGGGGGCGCCCAGGCGCAGGAGCAGGCCTGGGCACAGGCGCGCAAGCAGGCTGACAGCGAGCTCTACGGAGCGCTCAACAAGGAAGGCATCCGACCCGTCGAGGGACAGGGTCTGTCGTCGGTACCGCGCAGCGTGTCTCGCGCCGAGATGGAACGATTCCAGGAAGCGATGAAATCGTTCGAGAGCTACTCCGAGCGCGTCAAGAAGAGCCCGCTCGCGAAGGCGGTGGGTGCCGACAAGGACATGCGTCCTCCCCACGGGCTGAGCCAGGCCGACGTGGCCTCGATCATGCGGGGCGAGCCCCCGAAGGGCTGGATCGAGCGCAAGGACTGAGCCCAGCTGGCCTCTGGCCTGCGTATGGGCTCTCTTCAGGCGGCGTCGTCGATGTCGTCGACGTGCTGGCCTCGCAGCTCGGCGAGGCAGCGCTCTGCGTGCTCGGCGGCCTGCGCTGGGGTGAGCGTGCCTGTCATCACCTCACGGAGGAACCCCGTGTAGGTCATGGCCTTGAGCAGCGCATCGTCGAACAGCCCCCCCACGAACGTCGCGTCGGGTGGAGCGGCGTCGCAGTGCGCGGCGGCGCGGCACAGCAGCACGCCCTCGTCGATGCGCGCGACCAGCGTGCAGGCGGTGTCGCTGGCGTTCGCCCGCGCGAGGGTCTCGAGCACGTCGCCCTGACGCTGGGGCTGCAGCCGGATGGGCAGGCTGATCTCGTGGATGATCTGGCCCGCGCGCGCCTTCACCTCGACGCGATAGCGCTCGCTGCCATCGTGGAAGACTGCGTCGATGTCGCCGCGCTCGTCGAGCCGGTACGCGTATCCCTGCGCTTCGAACCAGTCGATGACAGGTGCGACGGCGTGGTGGCGGTGCTCGGCGTCGTGGCTGTTTGAGATGGTGGGGTGAAGGTCGCGATGGCGCATGGGCTGAGGCCTCCCTTTCAGTTGGGGGGAACGGTCTGCCGTTCCGGCCCCCTGGCTCTGTGCTGATGGTAGGGCCGCGCGCTCTTCACGCGAAAGGCGGGGTGCTTTTCACGCATCTCTTCACGCACGTTCTCACGCACGTCTGAACGGGTGTCTGCCATCGAGCAGCGAACGCCTCCATCGTCTCCATCATAGCGGGCTGGTGCGCCAGATGATGTCGCCATCGGGGCCGTCACATCGTGGGTGATCGAATGTGCACGGGGGCTGCGGGTGTAGCATGGTGTCTGACAGGAGACGGCTGCGTCGGGGTGAACACTCCCGTCCCACGAAGTCTACCGCTAGGAGAAATCAACGTGTCCATCCGCGTCAGCGTCCAGCTTCACCCGCAGCACACCCCCATGGCCGACCTCACCCGCGCGGCCGTCCAGGCCGACGAGCTCGGCTTCGACGCCCTCTTCACCTGGGACCACTTCTACCCGTTGTACGGCATGCCCGACTCGCCCTTTCCGCTCCCCGTCTCAGACGAGATCCGCGCTTCGGCCAAATACGGCGGGCACTTCGAAGGGTGGACCCTGCTGGCCGCCTGGGCCGCGCTCACGAAGCGCATCGAGATCGGCATGCTCGTGAGCTGCAACTCGTATCGCAACCCGGAGCTGCTGGCCGACATCGCCCGCACCGTCGACCACATCAGCAACGGTCGCGTCATCCTCGGTGTCGGCTCCGGCTGGTTCGAGAAGGACTACGTTGAGTACGGCTATCCCTTCGGCACCGCGGGGAGCCGCCTCAAGGACCTCGATGTCGCGCTCCCCCGCATGAAGGCCCGCCTGGCGAAGCTGCACCCGCAGCCCGTGCGCAATCCCATGCCGATCATGATCGGTGGCGGGGGCGAGAAGCTCACCCTGCGCATGACCGCCCAGCACGCGCACCTCTGGAACTACTTCGGCACCCCGGCAGAGATGGCCCACAAGATGGCCGTGCTCGACAAGTGGTGCGCTGAGGTGGGCCGCAACCCGGCCGAGATCGAGCGCAGCATCTTGATCATGTCTCCCGAAGCGCTGGCGCAGCTCGACGACTACTACGCCGTGGGCATCCGCCACTTCATCTGCGGCATGGGTCACCCGTTCAGCTTCGATCACGCCAAGCGGCTGCTCGAGTGGCGCGCGAGCCGCACATCTGCCGCTGCCGCGCACTGACGCTGCGGTTCGACGCTCTCCGCCGGTGACCGCTGGCGGGGGGCGTCGCCCGGCATCTCCGGCCGCGTGAAGGACAACCCGACCTGCAGCGATAAGAGAGCCGCTTCATTTCACACCTGAGGTGCGCATCCATGAAAGCTCCCGTTCGTGTTGCCGTCACCGGCGCTGCCGGTCAGATCGGCTACAGCCTTCTCTTCAGAATTGCCAGTGGCGAGATGCTGGGGCCTCATCAGCCCGTCATCTTGCAGCTGCTCGAGATCACGCCCGCGCTCAAGGCGTTGCAGGGGGTGGTCATGGAGCTCGATGACTGCGCGTTTCCGCTTCTCGCGGGCGTGGTCTCGACAGACGACCCCAACGTGGCCTTCGGCGACGCCGACTACGCGCTGCTCGTCGGCGCCATGCCCCGCAAGGCCGGCATGGAGCGCGCTGATCTGCTCTCCGCCAACGGCGGCATCTTCCGCCCGCAGGGCCAGGCCCTCGCCGCGAGTGCGAAGAAGAACGTGAAGGTTCTCGTGGTGGGCAACCCCGCCAACACCAACGCCCTCATCGCCCAGAGCAACGCCGCGGGTCTCGACCCGCGCCAGTTCACGGCCATGACCCGCCTCGACCACAACCGCGCCCTCTCGCAGCTGGCCGCGCGCGTGGGCAAGCCGGTCACGAGCATCAAGAAGATGACCATCTGGGGCAATCACTCCACCACCCAGTATCCCGACCTCTTCCACTGCGAGGTCGACGGGCAGAACGCCGCGGCCCTGGTGAACGACCAGGCCTGGCTCGACGGTACCTTCATCCCCACCGTGGCCAAGCGCGGCGCCGCCATCATCGAGGCGCGTGGCGCCTCGAGCGCGGCGTCGGCGGCCAGCGCCGCCATCGACCACATGCGCGACTGGACCCTGGGCACCGCCCAGGGCGACTGGGTGAGCATGGCGGTCTACAGCGATGGCAGCTACGGCATTCCCGAGGGGCTCATCTACAGCTTCCCGTGCGAGTGTCGCAATGGCATCTGGAGCATTGTGCAGGGGCTGAACATCGACCCCTACAGCCGCGCCAAGATGGACGCCACCGCCAAGGAGCTCTGCGAGGAGCGTGACGCGGTGCGCGGTCTGGCGCTGGTGTAGCGCGACGTCGGCGGGCGCCGTTCGACGCTCGGTCGAACGGTGGCCTGCGAGACGCACGGTCAATGCCTCGCGGGTGCGGCTTCGGCCGTCCCCGTTGTCTTTCCGGATGCGACCTTGGTCGGGTTCCGGGTCCTTTGGAACGATGCGCGGAACGCGACTCCCGATTGCGACGATGGCCTCGATACTTCGCGGGCCGCTGTCGTTAAGATGAGAGCGGGAGAGAGAAGAAGCGGAGCGTCACCTATGACGATTCCATCTGATTCTCAACGTAGTTCTCGCGCGGTGTCCATCTTCGGGACCTCACTTCTGCTGACCGCGCTCACCCTGGGCGCCGGCTGCGGCGGGGGCGGAGGCGCGGGCGCAAGCACCTTCAGTTCCGCCGCTGTCCCCAGCGCTGCCGGAGAGGTCGCCACGATGGCCTCCACGCCCTCTTCGAGCACGAGCACCGCAACCACGCCGACGACATCCGTTTCCCCAGTGGTATCGACCTCTTCTGCGGCGACGCCTGTCCCCGCTGGGCTGAAGGCGTTCCCCGGCGCCGAGGG